>PABJ01000057.1 GCA_002699105.1 Ectothiorhodospiraceae bacterium
AACGAGTGTACGTTCTCCTGTACCGTTACCGCGATAGACTGCGTAGAATCTCGGCCGGTCACCGTCTTCAGCAGGTCCTGGATCATCCCAAGTGACAATATGCCCTTCAACTGCCGGTTGTTGTATGCACTCAATTGGCGGCAATGGGGGTACCTCATCTCGCCATGCCAAAGGAGGTGCAAGAACTTTTGTTTTGAAGATCGACCGCAGTGCCTTCGATCCTGCAATATGCTCATAGCGGAAGAACACGATACCTTGCGCACCGTTTGCCCTTGAAGCTTTAACGTAATCGGTAACGTTATTACCGACTTCGGGTTTATAAGGGGCAGTCCCTACATAGATATGCCGACCGGCGGAATGTGCGCACCAATCTCGTACAAGCGCTTCGAAATCGATTCGGCTGCCGAACTTTTTCATCCCCCAGTACAACTGCGGTACTGCATAGTCACCATATCCATCTCTCAACCAGGTACGAGCATCCTGCGCTAGCACTTTGTATGCTTCCCATCCGCGCGCGCCGGGGATGTTTGTGTAAATTCCTATAGGAGCCGAGCCAACATGCATCCCCGGCTTCAATCGCTGAGCCGCATCATAGACGCCACGGACAATTGAATTGATGTTGCTCCGTCTCCAATCCTGCAGCGCCTGGCCATTTCCATATCTGCGGTATGTCTCCTTATCGTCAAACTTCGCTTCAGGATACCGGGCATAATCGAGGTGGATCCCATCGAGATCGTAATCCCGAATCAGCTCTTCCATGACGGAGACAGTGTATGCCCGAGCCTCTGGGACGCCAGCATCCAGCCAGTAGTCGTCATCGTACCTGGCAACCCACTCAGGATGCGCATTCACAAGATGCTCTGGTACCGAATTACCCGGTTTAGAATGACTCCACACCTTGCAGACGTTGACCCATGCGTGAATTTCCAATCCTCGATCATGGCACTGTTCGATCGCATATTCGAGCGGATCCCAGCCAGGGTCTTTCCCCAGCCTTCCCCCTAATTCCGCAGCCCAGGGTTCGTAAGAAGAACGGTAAAAAGCATTCCCGCGCGTCCGTACCTGGAAATACACGGTATTCAAGTTCATTGCGGCAATATCATCAAGGATAACCGCCAGCGCCTTCTTCTGAGCCTCGGCCTTCCCCCGCAGACCTGGGTTCGGCCAATCGAGCCCTTGCAGCGTTGTCAGCCACACACCGCGCAGCTCACGCTCCTGTGCGCGGGCGACTGTTAGACAAAACAGCAGCCCCAGTGCCGCAAGTAACACGGTACTCAATGATATGTAGGTGGATTTGGTAATCAAGGTCCTGTGATAGGTAGTTGCCAGCCGGTTCGGACGAGTGAATCCTGTTGATTCGCCAGCACTGCACGCTCCATCGTGCGGCGAACCTGGGTAGACTCCTTGTTGATTTCGTATGCTCTATTGGCATACATAGCAGCCAGACTCAAACTATCCTGTGCGAGATAGATTCGTCCTAAAGGCTCGAGTGCGAGATCATATTGGGGATGAAGGTCTGTTGCGTAGAGGAAAAACTCCTTTGCCTGTGCAGTGTCTCCTGCGTTCAGGAACGCATAACCAGCGAATAGTGCCGTCCTCGAAGAAAGCGGATCGGCAGCATAGCTCTCCTGGAGCAGCCGGATCGCTTCGGGCAACCGCTGTTGGCGCAAATACGTCTCCGCAGCCGCATTGAGTGCCGTCGCACGTTGTGCTGTAATGTGAGTTCTCCCGGCGATGTAGGGCATTGCTTCCACTATCCCGGGTTTCATCGGATCGGAGGTGAATCTTGGATTTACATTCACCACTTCGAACTCATCTCTGCGCGTAACGATGTAGTCCACGCCTCGTTCATTGAGTTCGCGGTGGAGCACAACCAGATCTCCGATATACGGAATCATCTCTGGCGATACCACACCGCGCATATCGATAATCCGCCGGTTGCCGTAATACCCAATCGCCCCTGGGAGATGGGTCGCTACCTCTTGCCTTTTCGAGACATTCTGTGCGATCCACTTCCCGGCTTCCACATACCGGTTGTGCGCGAAAATCACCGATTGACGGTGCGCCTGGCGAATATCCTCAAAACCCGAAATGCCGACGATGATTGCCGCGGCACCAACCACAAGAACAAACATCTTCCCGGCGTTTTCGAACTGCGGCAGCCTGATCCCACCGATGATTTGCACCACTATGTTCCGCATGCCCCACACCGAAACCAAAACAAAGAAAGGCAAAGCAGGGATAAGGTATCTACCACCATCAACAAGATGAGGATGAATAAGCCAAAACGCGAGTATCGTTCCCACGAGGTAGGCCGCGGACATGAGTATCGCCGCTTTCAACCGGCGAACGAATTTTGGAATGATGAGAACTAGCCCCAGAATCGCGAACGGGAATAGGACGGCCAAACCGCCTTCTGTAAAAAAGACACCCAAGGACTGCCAAAACGTCGATGTCTCCAGCGCTCCGTAGTACGCAAGCTTCGCATGAACGGATGAGGGAAAAGGCAATCCACTGAGCCAGAAGTTAAATCCAAAGTACAGTCCAAGAAGGGCAAGGTAGATATAGCTCCCAGTGCGGGTATCCTTCGCGGTAACAGCCTGCCCCTGCTCTCCGCTCGTATCCGCGGCTTCTTTCGTCGCAACAATATGATTGTAAATCATGTGTAAAACGGCAGCAAGCATGAAGACCAGTGCATCGGGACGAAGCCAGAGCGCGAGACCGGCGAACAAGAAGAAAAGAATGCTTTTGCGTGAGAAGTAGTAGTACGCCGACATGAGAATGAACGCTGTATAGAGCAGAGTACTCATACCGGCAAGCGCACTGCTGTGAACGCGGGGTATGCAAAGGAAAAGCACAGAAACGAGCAGCGCCAACCAATCTTCGCCTTTGAAGATGCACCGCCCAAGTTTGAACAGATATACTGTACAAAGGACCAAGGATACATATCCTGTGATGAAGCCAATCGTGTATTCACTCCCTGTAAACAAGTAGCCAATAGCGAGAATGACTACGTAGAGCGGTGATGTGCTTCCAGAGGCAACCATTCTGTTTGCGAAGTAGGAGTATGCCCCTTCCCCGACGAGGTTCCTGGCATACGTGTGTGCGATCCAGCTGTCGTCGAAAGGGAAACCAAGCACACCGCCTTCGGACATCATGGGAAGTATGTATGCCAAGAGAGCAACTGCGCTCATCGCAGCGAGAAGAACAATGATGTAGATTTCTTTCGTACCGCTGAATTCGCCTGTAAGAAAGAATCTCCGGGTATTCTCGGATACCTGTTTCGTTTTGGGTTGTTTTTGCTTCTGCTTCTTTGCCATGACCAAGCTGGTTTCGGAAAGTGAGTGCCTGAATAAGTCATCAATATAGAGAGCTTGCCGGAATCGATACAACCACACGCGTATCGAACTGATTTCTCGTCTCGTTCGCATTTAATACATTGCCGTATGCCTCGTTCACAGGCCATAGCGAATCCAGACCAGACCAAGGTCGGAAATCTTCGTGCGATCGGAACGCATCGAGAGCGTGCGCTGACCAAGATCGGCATTCGCACCATTACCGATCTGCTCTATTACTTCCCTCGCAGATATCTGGACCGAACGACCATCGTCCGCGTTGCAGATTTACCGATGTATGTGAATCGCGAGGTCACGGCCGTCGGTACGGTGTTCTCTATCAGCACAATCGCGAGAGGAAAAAAACGTCTTGTCGTGACGCTCGCTGATGAGCGGCACAAGATGGATGTCGTGTTCTTTCAAGGGCACGATTACTGGCGGAAGCGTTTCCAGACGGGTGAAGTGATTGCTGTCTCGGGAACTGTGAACCTCTACGGCAGAACACCAAATATGGTCCATCCCGACATCGACCGCCTGCAGCAGGATGAATCACTGAACATGCTCAACACGGGCGGGATCATCCCGGTGTATCCTTCTTCGAGCGACCTTGAGCGCGTAGGGCTGAACGGTAACACTGGGTTCCGCACGATCCTCCGGAGCGCCGTCACAGGCTATGTCGATGGGATTCAGGAGTATTTCAGCACCGGTTTTCTCCACCGGAAGAACATGCCCCCGCTTGATGACGCTCTGCGGTCTATACACTTTCCGAACGACCGCAAAGCCCTTGAGGCAGCCCGCTACCGCCTGATCTTCGATGAGTTTTTCTGGCTATCACTGCAGCTCGCCTATCAAAAACGGCGGAAATCCAATACCGAAACAGGTATCGCGTTCAAACCGGAAAGCCCCAAGGCGCGTGCGCTCATCGATAGCCTGCCTTACAGTCTCACCGGCGCGCAGAAACGGGCTTTGAAAGAGATCACGGCGAACATGACTCAACCCCATCCTATGAACCGGCTCCTGCAAGGTGACGTGGGAAGCGGAAAAACAGTCGTAGCGCTACTCACGATGTTACTCGCTGTCGATAACGGCTACCAGGCTGCCCTCATGGTCCCAACAGAAGTCCTCGCGGAGCAGCATTTCAGAACCATCACCTCATTATTCAACGATCTATCGGTAAACATCCAATTGTTGACCGGTCACCAGAAGAACAGCTCCAAAAGCGATCTGTACAGCAAAATCGCAAGCGGGAACGTCGATATAGTTGTAGGAACGCACGCGCTGATACAGGAGGCCGTTGAGTTCGGCAATCTTGGGTACGTCGTCATCGATGAGCAGCACCGTTTTGGGGTTATGCAGCGGGCTACACTTCAGAGCAAGGGGATCACACCTGATGTTCTTGTGATGACAGCCACGCCGATACCGCGCACGCTATCGATGACGCTGTACGGCGATCTGGATGTCTCGGTCATCGACGAGATGCCGGCAAACCGCAAGCAAATCAAATCCGCAATACGCTTTGAGGAAGACCGCGAAAAGGTATACGGGTTTATTGCGGATGAAATCAACAACGGCAGTCAGGCGTATATTGTGTATCCGCTCGTCTCCGAATCCGAAAAGATGGACCTGCAGGCAGCAACCGAAGGCTTTGAGTTACTCAAGGAGCAAGTGTTTCCAGAGTTTCGTGTCGGACTGCTGCATGGGCAGATGAAGAGTGAGGAGAAGGACGCCACGATGATGGCATTCAAGCGCGGGGAACTCCAGATACTAGTATCGACGACGGTGATTGAAGTCGGTGTCGATGTTGCGAATGCCACCGTCATGCTGATAGAGAATGCAGAGCGGTTCGGACTTTCCCAACTGCACCAGCTCCGCGGGCGCGTCGGCCGTGGCGATAAGCAAAGTTACTGTATCCTTATGACGAAAAAGAGCATTTATTTCTCCGGCGGAGCAAAGGCGACGGACGAAAAGAAAACACTCTCGGATTCACGGCGCCGGCTCGATACGATGCGCGACTACAACGACGGTTTTAAGATCGCTGAGATTGATATGGATATACGCGGTCCGGGCGACCTGTGGGGAACGATGCAAAGCGGCTATCCGGAACTCCGCCTTGCCAGCCTTACCGAACACGGTGATATCCTCAGCGATGCACGCGCAGAGGCGTTCGCGCTCGTGGATGAGGACCCGCATCTCCGGCTCCCGGAACATGCCACGCTCCGTGAGGTCTTCAAGACGCGCATCAAAGATAAACTCGTACTTTCCTCAATCGCCTAGCAGATGAATTCAACGACCGATACCGAGCCCCTGAAACTTCGCGTCCGGGACCACTGGGAAGACGAAACTTGCGGCGTCCGCACTGGAGAATCGGCGCAGGATGCCGAGTACTACGCTCAAATACGTGAGCATAGGTATAGCCGTGAGCACTGGATACTCCCCTTCCAAAATGCTCCGGCCTACAAAGGCAAGCGCGTCCTCGAAATCGGCATCGGGGCCGGGAGCGATTTTCTGCAGTGGGTGAAAGCAGATGCCAAAGCGGTGGGGATCGACCTTACCCACGCCGCCATGGATCATGCTCGGCGCCAGATCGCCACGGCTGGTTATAGCAACTCGATACCCCCTATGTGCACGGCTGATGCTGAACGCCTGCCATTCCGAAATAGCCATTTCGACCTCATCTACTCGTACGGCGTCCTTCATCATAGCCCCGATACCGCGAAAACCATTCGTGAAGCATATCGAGTCCTTGCGCCGGGAGGCGAACTGAAAATCATGATATACCACCATCCCTGCTGGACAGGATTCCTCCTTTGGCTGTTGCACTATGCGGCAAAAGGCCGCTTCCACGTAAGTCAGAGGCAGGCGATGTACGAACATCTCGAATCCCCTGGTACTAAAAGCTATACTGTCGAAGAAGGCAAATCCTTACTAAGGGATGCGGGATTCGCTGATGTCAATGCGGAGCTGAATCTGGGCCACGGCGATCTTCTCACCTTAAAGCCCAGTGCTAAGTACGATACACCAATCTTTCGAATTTTACGCACGCTCTATCCTCGCTGGTTGGTGCGTTTGCTCGGAAACAGGTTCGGTATCGTATTGCTCCTTCACGGAAGGAAACCGGAGACTGCATGAATATCCATGGACGGAACCCTGTCATCGAGGCCCTCAAGGCCGGCAAAGAGATCTCGAAGATCTACTTCCGGTATGGCACCCACGGCCAAGTTTTGAAGCAAATCGAGCATCTCGCCCGGAAGGCCGGTGTACCCACGGTCACATTGCCGAAGCAGAAGTTCGACCGCCTCGAAGGCGGCAACGATCCTGCTGCCCAAGGCGTCGTTGCTCTGATCGAGGATGTGAGAATCTATGAACTCGACGATCTCCTTGAGATCGAAAAAGAGCAGGATCCGCCGTTCTTTGTTGCCCTCGATTCGATTACCGATCCTCACAATGTCGGGGCGATTATCCGCTCGGCCGAATGTGCTGGGGCGCATGGGATCATCCTCCCGAAACACGACACTCCCCCTCTCACCGATGTCGTCATGAAAGCTTCAGCGGGTGCAGCGACTCATATTCCGATAGCAAAAGTCACCAATCTGCGTACAGCGCTGGAGAAGATGAAAACCGCCGGCATCTGGATTGCCGGGTTAGCGGGCGAGGGCGAGGTGGATCTATTTACGCTTGATGGCTTCAAACCGCTTTGCATCGTTGTCGGCAGCGAAGGAAGAGGCATCCGGCCAACCAACCTCAAAGCATGCGATGAACTCGTGCGCATCCCCATGTGGGGTCGCATCGAATCCCTCAACGCCAGCGTCGCTGCTGCGGTTGCCATGTACGAGGTTAGAAGGAAAAGAGTTTAATGCGCATTTTCTTTTCAAAGCTTCGGAACTTTTCGTCGCAACAAGAGTCTATAAACTCCTAAATTATGTTTCCATCATACTCAGAACCTTCAGAATGAGGTAAACATGACTCTTCTACTACGACGTGCATCATTCATCCTTGCGATCTGTTTCATTCTCCCAACTATTTCTCTAAGTCAATCAAACGATTCACTCCCAAAGCCTAGTTCGTGGGCATTACAGTTTTCTATTGGCTCGAACCTCACACTTACAAGCTTCCAAGGCAGTATGCTATCGATCAAAAAGCAACTCGGCCCATCGAATGGCTGGAGGGTCGGTATTGGGATCGACGGCGAGAGCAGCACATTCGAATCCATTCGACGGAACACCTCGACCGACACAACTACCTCATCCTTCAATCAAGAAAACGACGACCTTCAATTACAGGTTATAGTCGAATACATATCCTACATTGATACGGAGAGTGACATTAAGCCATATTTTGCGGTTGGACCACGGTTCGCTCTCGAGTCGGTTGATAACTTTGCACCGGAAGGCTACTTCCCAACCACGACAGAAGGCTACGAAGATGATTCCTACTCGATAGGTCTCAGCGCTGAATTCGGTGTTGAATGGTTTTTCGCTGAGTCGATGAGCCTGATGGCTGAGTATGGATTGGTCGTCGGGTATTACAAATTCTCCCGGACCGAAACTGCGACATTCTCAGATCCTTCGCAAAACTGGACGGAAACACGCGAGGCTGAGTCCTTCGATATCGAAGATACGGGTGGAAGATTGGGCATCAGCGTGTACTTCTGAATGGGCTAGGAGCTATGGACTAGGTTTTTCACCGCTCCACCCTTACTTTAGTAGCTGTTTTGTTCAACGCTGGACTTCGATGAAACGCATCACTGATTGGCTCCGCGGCATGTACCGCTGGGTGGAAAGCTTCGCCGAAAAACCCCACGCCCTCTGGGCGCTGTTTCTCATTGCCTTCGCGGAATCCTCCTTCTTCCCCATCCCGCCGGATGTGCTCGTCATTGCGCTTGCGGTCTCCTTCCCATCGAAGTCCCTCAAGTTCGCCCTCGTCTGCACGGCAGGCTCCGTCCTCGGCGGCGTGTTCGGCTATTACATCGGGTATGCGTTGATGGAGAGCATCGGGCACCCGATCATCGATATGTACAATGCCCAGCACTACTGGCTCCGTGTCGAGGAGGCCTACAGGAGCGAGCTCGGTGTCTGGTTCCTCGTCGCAGCCGCGTTCACGCCCATCCCCTACAAGGTCGCCACCATTGCTGCGGGCGCCACGCAGATGCCCTTCCTCCCGTTCGTCATCGCATCCGCGCTTGGCAGGGCGGGCCGGTTCTTCCTCGTCGCCGGACTCATCTGGAAGTTCGGACCCAGCATCAAGACGTTCATCGACAAGTACTTCGATAAGCTCTCGATCGCGTTCATCCTCCTCCTCGTCCTCGGATTCATTGCGGTGAAGTACGTCTTCTAGCCCGAGCTCCGTCGCATCGCCTGCATCTGACTGCATCCCTGACATTTCGGCAGGTGCTGTACACGCACCGTATACGTCATCTTCGACTTTCCGCGACACTGCTTCTTCACGCGCTTCAGTTCCCTCAGCGTCCTCAGATTCTTCAGCTTCTTCAGCTTCTTCAGCACCCTCAGTTCCTTCAGTTCCTTCAGTTCCCTCCGCATTCTCCGCATGTTCCGCGGGTTCGGCGGGTTCGGCGCTTTCGGCGTGTTCGGCATGTTCCGCACGTTCCGCATGTTCCGCACGTTCGGCGTGTTCCGCGCTTTCGGCACGTTCGGCATGTTCCGCACGTTCGGCGCTAGGGGATCAGCATGAAAGCCGTTCAGGTTACCGCATCGTGTCCTGATTGTCCCTACGTGGTGCTACGGGCGTGCAGCCTAGCCGAGCTGGAGGGCTCTCCTGATCCCATCGCTTTAAAGTTTGTGCGACGGGAGAAGGGCAAGCCGGGCCATTTCACACTTCCAACTTCAAACATCGAACTTCACATCCTACTTCATCAGCACCATCTTTTTGGAAAACGGGGCAAAAACTACCCCATGATGATCATTTTCTTTGTGTACGCTAGGCCGTGCGCTACCACTCTGTAAAAGTAGACACCTCGAAGGTCCCTTGTGGAAAATTGGAAGTCGCTCTTTCCAGAGGTGAACTGTCCTTTCTCTTGATGAATCACAGCACCTCGTGAATCATACACCGTGAGTTCAACCAGCCCGGCTTTGGGAGAGGTGAACGGTATTGTAACCAAAGAGTGCTGATACGCCGGATTAGGGTAGGACTGTGAGAGTGAGAAGTGTTCTGCTTGTGGTACATGCGCAGTGTTAACAAGCGACTCTGAAGGTGGGATAACGATAAGTACTCCGTCGTACTCACCGCCGCCAAACTCAGCCTGGTACGCACCAAAAGTAGTGGGAAGATCCCGTGAATAAGTACTCCCAGATAAGTACATATTATAATGATCGTCAACAAGAATATCTCCACCGGTGTCCCACTCCGAGCCTCCTATAACCCCTCCATAAAGCATACGCGAGAGTGTGGAATCGAGTACAGCGAAGGCGATATCGAACTGATATCCACCACGCGGTTTATACACAGAATGATCAGGCACTGGAAAATCAGGGGATGCAGACCCACCTATGACATAGACATTACCGCGTTCATCTTTTGTCATACTACTAAAATTTGTCGTACTCTCCCCACCAATATAGGTGCTATACAGCAGCGAAGATAGGTCGGTTGATAGCTTCGCAATGTACCCATCCCACGTAGGGGTAAAGGATTCCGTTTGAAATGCGCCTTCCGTCACGGGAAATCCTAGTCCAGCACGGCCGGTAATATACAAACCTCCCTTGCCGTCCAGGATGATATCGTCCGCCCTGTCGCCATCCCAGCCGCCGAGATACGTGGATTCTAAAAACGCGCTGCCATCCGCGCTCAGCTTCGTGATAAAGCAGTTCCCCCATTGCGAACCGAGCGTTTTCTGTACTGCACCCGACCGGATTGGAAAATCTGTTGATGTGGTGTACCCGCAAATGTATGCCTGGCCGAGTGAATCGACGTCGAGGCCGAGGCTTTCATCGAAACCGTTCCCGCCGATGTATGTGCTGTAATGAAGTTGTGTTCCATCGGAAGATAGTTTTGCGACGAACGAGTCATCGTCGCCTCCTTCGTTCCGTTTTTGCGGAGCATTGGAAGTGACAGGGAAGTTGCTGCTCTGGGTGATTCCCGTAAATATTATTGTATTTGTACTCTTTTCTAAGTATGCTGCTGTCAAACCGTCATGTAACGAACCCCCTATATATGTGCAGTACATAATACGATTTGCGGCCATATCTATCTTAGCAATGAAGCAATCGTAGGCACCTCCTCCATAATATTGTTGAAAAGCGTTTGACGAAATGGGAAGGTCTCGAGAGTTCGTTGTTCCGAAGATATAAATTGTATCGTTATCCCATAGAGCTCGAAAATAGTCCTTTCCTGAAGCACCAAAATAGGAAAGATATTCAATTTGATATGGGGGGGGGTGAGAACGGCAATGTACCC
>PABJ01000058.1 GCA_002699105.1 Ectothiorhodospiraceae bacterium
AGCCATCCCAACAGATGTGATTAAATTTCCGGGTAATGTTATTTCCTTCGTCCCGCAACCAGTAACCTGCATCATGGACCACATCTAATTTCCCATTTGGATCGGTTGTCAGACAATGGCGGCCTGTTTTATCATGAGAACCTGTGCCATGCACCGTCCCGTCATTTTGGGCCACATGAAAATCGATGGTCCAGGGTCTTAATGCATCAGATACTATTTTTAGACCTTCTGATAAAGTCTGCCGGTCACTCCAATCAAAATTTTCAGGAAGGATCCGATCCTCGGGTCGATTATAGCCAAGCAAATACAATAACGTATGAGACATATCTGCCTGAAAACCAATATTTGGCCGATCCACCCCTTCTAATGTTTCGAGCATAGTCTTCCAGCTATGCATACCACCCCAACATATTTCACCTTCAGCTGCCAGCTTCTCATTATAGTCTGCTGCAATATCACAAGCTTCACGAAAAGTCTTTACGATCAATTTCGTGCTATTCTTAGGATCTTTTGCCCAGGTTTCCGGATCTGATGCTGAATCAATTCGGATCACCCCGTATGGACGAATTCCTGCTTCCCTAAATATTTTCCCAAAGTGACATGCTCTTCGAACCATCTGAAGAAAGGTCTTACGGTCTTCAGCACTTCCTAGAACAGGACCACTCCATACCGGGGCTACTAAGCTCCCTACTTTTAGTCCATACCCACCAATTTGTTCAGCCAGTTTTCGAATTTCATCATCAGCACCTTCGATGTTTACATGCGGACCTAATAACCCCAAATCAATTCCATCAAACTTAACGCCATTTACCTCAGCATCAGCTGTCATTTGGAGTAGCATATCAAGTGGAATTGGTGGTTGTGAACCAGATCCTTTCCCCACTACTCCAGGCCAGGTGGCATTGTGAATTTTAGGATAATTATTCATCGATCTACTCTTCAAGCCCCCACTTACGTGCCAATCCGCCGGCAGCACGGAGACTATAATCATGATCCAGGCTTTCCAAAGCATTTTTCACTGCTAATTTTGCCTCCTGATCATCAATATTCAGAATATCAATTGAATTAAGTGCGAAGGTTGTTGCAAAGTTGTTGTTGTCAAGCATACTCAGGAGCACTTTCTCTCCTAGCTCCCTCTCCCCCAATTGATAAACAGCTTCCGCTGCAACAATAGCAACGGAAGATGATGCGTCTAATGTTGCTTTTCTAAGTTCTTCGATCGCTGGTTTGGCTTCTTCTCCAAGGATCAATAATCCGGTTGCTCCCCAATACCGGATTACTGGTTTGTCACTCTTCAAATATCCAATCATCTTATTGAGGTTTTCAATTTTCCCCATACTTGCTACATTGGCCGCACTTACAATTGCTTCTAAGTCGATATTGGAGGATCGCATAAAATCATAGGCTGCCTTATCACCCATCATTTCTTCTCTCATTGGTTCGGGAATAAACCCGGCATCATTGATTTCAAGTACCCAATCTTTATTGGCCTCCCGCATTCTTTTAACTATTTCCTGGTAGTTTGGGTCATTCACCAGGTTATTAACTTCCCATGGATCTGCTTCAGTATCATAAAGTTCTTCTGCTGGTTTTGGCTCCCAAAATGCACTTTGTGCCTCATTGCATTCACCATTCTGATAGGCTTGTTCCCATGACCTGATGGAAGGTGCCCTCCAGAGATAGGACAAGTATTGTCCATAAATTCGATGAGGCATATAGTTCTTGGTATACCGATACTTTTTATCTCTTATTGACCTGGACATATCATACCGCTCATCCATCCGTCCTCTAAACATATAAGCATACTCAGGAGCGTTGGTTGTTTTCTCACCCAAAAAAGCATTTCCCTGCATAAACCCTGGAATATCAATTCCCGCTGTACTTAGTAATGTAGGAGCCAGATCTACAAAGCTTATAATACGATCAACCTTGGTTCCCGCTTTTGCATTAGGAAAAAGATGCTTATACTTTTTAGGAATTCTAACAATAAAAGGAACATGTGTCCCGGTCTCGTAAAGAAATCGCTTACTTCGAGCCAATACACCCCCATGGTCTGAATAATAAAAAACGATGGTATTGTCTGCTAGTCCACTTTCTTCAAGGGCTTGAAGGTGATCCCCCACCCAGGCGTCCATATTTTCTATTTTGTCATAATATTGTGCCCAGTCATGTTCCATTTCTTCTGTCCTTGGGTGGTAGGGTGGTATAGGCACCTGATCAGGGTCATGTCTCAACTCATCGGTCGGAGTGGATTTATGGATGGAACTCTCATGAGTAATCCCTGTATTAAAAATTGCGAAAAAAGGTTGACCTGGTTTTCTATTCTTATAGTGAGCAGAATTTGAAGATTCATCCCACATCTCTCCATACTGATCTTTTGAGAAATTATAGTCAGTCTTACTGTTGTTTGTGCAGTAATAGCCTTTTTCTCTTAAAAAGAACGGATAAGGAATCACACTATCACTTTTAGAATATTGACTTCTCATGTGTTGATTACCTCCTGAAGTGGCATAAACACCGGTAATAATTGTATTTCTCGCTGGAGCGCAAACGGGTGCATTTGCAAAGGCATTCGTATAAAGAAATCCTGTGGATGCCAGTTTATCCAAATTAGGTGTGGTGGCAAAAGTATCTCCATAACATCCTAAAAAAGTGCCGTTGTCTTCACTTACCAACCAAAGAATATTGGGGAGTTCCTGTTCTTTCGGTGCCTGGGTACAAGCACTGATACCTCCAAAAAAACAAATCAGCCCAACCAGGGATAAGGTTTTAAATACTTTCATGATAAATAATTCAAATTCTTATTGTTACTTTTTTAGCTCTTTCATATTGTAACCATCTCTCAGGTAGTTATTAACCGTCTGTGCAGCATACGCAGCCCACCACGTTTTTAATGGCCTTTTCCGCGCTTCACGTAAAAAACCAATGGTAGATGCCTGCTTGCCAATTGATTGATGATAACTGGCTATGGTTCTTTCAGGGTCAGGCCACTCTTCGCGAGGCTGATCATTTTTATCAGTCCATTTATACACGATATTATTCTTTGCCTCCAGTTTTCCTCCAAATCCCCACTTATCCTGGTAATCATCTACACCAAACTGTGCCTCATTCAGGCAATGTGAGAAGAGATTGTTCTCGATCCTTGCCGGAATAGTTATCTCACCAATTCCGCGAACTGATGCTGTTCTGGGATAGGATGAATTGGTTGAGTCCATCAACATTACTTCCTGAAAAACATTGTTGATTACTACAGCTTTCGAACCTGGTAGAGAAGTATTCTTATGATAACCCACATTTAGATTAATGGCATTCTGAACAAATAGGTTATTTTCAACCATTCCTCCCGACCGAAGCTGTAATCCATGGGCAGAGGCTCTCGCCAGAATATTACCTCTAACAATTATCTTATCTGAACCAGGATTTTGAGTGGACATATAAATATTGTGATTGTACATGGTTGCTCCCGCACTGTCTACCTGCTCATTCCATCCATTATGGTCAAAAAGGTTTTCTTCAACAAGAATTCCTTCCACACCAGAAATATACATTCCTTGAACCCGGGTGCGAAGCTCATGGATATAATAAGAATCCCCTGCCCACGAATGAATGGCTATATTCCTTCTAAAGTTGAAATTCTTTAAGTTCCCATCTCTTCCACGACCCGTGGTATAAGCCCCCATCTGGGCATAATTGAATTTACAGTCCTCTATAAGGAGGTTTTCGCCGCTGGATCCAATAAAAGAAATCCCTGAAACTCCATTTTTACTTACATATTCCGGAGAATTTGGATCGTGTTTGAAAGCATAGAACTCAAGTCCAATAAATGCTAAATGAGAACGATGCTCATTTCTGACATGCACCAATGGTTTTTCAGCCTTGATAAGTGGCCTTTCTCCTCCTCCATAATAGCTTATTAACATGGGCTCTCGAACACTGCGACCTGATTTGAAATTACCGAGACTTTGCTCAAGTATCCAACTGTCTCCCGCTTTTAACAAAAGGTGATCCGGAAACCCATCCCTCAACAAAGAAGCACCATGCTCAATACTTTCTACTGGGCTTTCTTCAGACAAGCCATTGTTGCTATCATCCCCTTCCGAACTACTCACATAAATAATTCTGGAATCCGGAGAAGGAAGTATAATGGACCAGCCATTGTCATCATAAACACCAATCCCACTTTCCTGAGAAAATAACATATTCGATAAGGACTGGATGCAACACACCACAACCAAAAGGCTATATTTTTTTATCCAATGCACCATCATGAACCTATTTGATTTCTAATTGGATCTCAGCCTGGTCTGCCTGCCCCCTTTCATCAGTTGCTTCAACGATAAATGAATACTGACCTGATGATTGAGGTGTTCCGACCATTGACCCATTTAATTCTAATTGTAAGCCATTGGGCAAATCTCCGGAAATCACTTCCCAATTCAGTTTCCCATTTCCATAGAGACTTGTCAATTTGCTGGTATAATATTTACCCTTTCCCCCACTGGGAAGTATGTCCATATTGATCTCAGGTTCATTATTGAAATCAACAGCTCTCAACATAACAAAATAATTCGTACTCACACCGTTACCATTTTTATCAGCTCCAGGTAAAGAAATTTCTCCCTTAGGATACTTCTTTGAGAAAATTCCATAATATCTTATTTGAGCAGTGATTTCCGCCTTCTCAATCCGTTTAAAATCATTCAACCAATCTGGTATGCCAGATGAATGCATATTGTCTTTCACTTCATATCCAACCAATACTTCTACGGGTTCGCTCACTGTAAAAGTCATATAAGTTTGGTCTGAAAGTGTTGTATCACTTTCTTCGGATTTAACCAGAGACAACCCATAGAATTCATCCAAATCACTAAAACTAATATGTTCAATAGCCGAAGTGGGCACTTTCTCACAATTGAAATTGGGCGTTTCTCCATATACAGCCTTAGATATAACAAGTTGATTACCATTTAAGTCATTCGCCTCTGTTACCAATACTTCACCATTTCTTTTCTCTTTAATCTCTATTTTAATAACTGAATCAGATACATCTCCATCTTCATCTGTTATTGTAACTTTTACTGAAACCATACCCACTTCCACTGGAATACCCCTTAGGCATCCATCATTTAATAACTGAAGACCTTTTGGTAGCTCTGCTGCTGCAAAACTCAACACTCCATTACCTATCGCTGGCAACCAATGCTCATAGTAAGCGCCAACTCTGCCATAGGGCAGGGTATTAATACTGATTTGTGGCTTGGTATCTACCGCGATCACTGTGGTGGCAGTTGTGGATTTTCCCTTTGCATCATAGGCGACTGCTTCCAATACATTATCTCCTAATTCCGGCTTAATTTTAGCTTTAAAAGGAGCAGTAGTCAATGAAGAATGGAACTGCCTATTTACGAAAAGGTCTACTTTAGTAATCTCCCCATCCGGATCCCGGGCATCCACTTCAACATTAAAGTTCTTCCCTTCCTTTGCTTTCTCCCTATATGCAGGGGATACGAAATGTACCTGAGGATATTTATTTCCATCATTTATTTTGCTGTAAGCCCATTCTGTTATATCCTGTGATGCGGTTTCCCATTGCACAATATGGCCCATCCCTTCAAAGGAGGTATATTTAGGATTCACTCCGGTTACCCACTGCCAGGCACTGTCCAGGTCCAGGCCATTCAGAGCCCTGGTTTCTCTCACAAACTTTGGCATCTCCCTGGCCCATCTATCTAATTCACCCTGGTTGGCCCAAATTGGGATGTCTTTAATTTTATCAAAGTCGCCATTAAAAAAGCTCATTCCAATCGGTACCGCAGCAGCAAAGTAGTCAGGATAATCAGAAATGAATTGATAAAGTCCTCTTCCTCCCATTGAAAACCCAACGATATAAATCCTCTGAGGATCTCCCTGTCGTTTTTCTATCAGAAAATCGATGACTTTTTTCAAGCTCTCAAAATGCTGATTCCATCCTCTGGTTGTTTGAGGCGAGATAATATAAGTGGGTATATCCTGCGTGTTTTCCGTAAAGTTATGCCACATCCTTACCGGAGGGTCTGCTGCCCGGTGAGGAATAGCGTGTGGGCTGTCTCCGCAACAACCGTGTAAATAGAGTGCAATAGGGTATTTCTTACCTAACTCCAGGTTTCCCGGTGTATAGATAAAATACTCTGTGGAATCTTCAATTCCCCAGGCCCACTCAGATGATGGTTTATAATCGACACCTTTTTGGGCCTGCAGGACATGGACAAAAATTATAGAAAGAAAAAAGACAAAAGTTTTTAAATCGGGGGTTATAGTCTTTGTCATAAATTTGAAATTTGGGTTATTGTTTTACATAGGAAGCAATTTGGGATGGAATTTCATTAATTCTTTTCATTTCAATCTCTTTGAAATATAGGACGGCTCCTTCTGATTGAAGAACTAACCTCCCAGAATTCAAAGGAACTCGTTTTCCATTTCTCATATAGCTTGAATTCAGCAAAATTAAATTGGCTTTTTCATTGACAATATGCACAGCATGATTCTCATAACATATCAACTCGAGCGTATTCCATTCTCCATGTGGGTTCTCATTGTATGGATTGGCAATGACAATCTGCCAATCCTTGAACCCGCCACTCCCATCAAAATGATGCAAGGGCGCGTTTGAATCATAGATAAGCATAGTATCGTACAGCGTGTTGACGAGGTCCTTCAGATAGGGTTTGGCTGTTTGGATGGCTTTCGGAATATCAGCCGTATATCTCGCAGGGATATCAAGCGCTACTTTTTTTGCCCAATAGCTACCGACATCTCCTTCATGGATCTGAAGCTCATGGCGTACTCCATTCCCCTGGTGATAAAGGATACCTCCGTCTTTGGGACGGCCTTCCATCCAATCCCATTTATAATCTCCCCATTTAAATTTCAACCGCAAATGATAATTAGAAAGACTATCATGGAGTACTAATCCTCCAATCACCTGGCCAGAGATCCGAATGACCGGTTCGCCACCCAGTGTATCTACTGAATAAACGCCTAAAGGATCTTCCGTGCCTAAGGCTTCCAGATAGTTGCCCAGACTATCTCTTTGTAATCCGGGAATATCGATTGAAGCATCTGGCCTGCCCAGATAATGCGGATATGGGGGAAGTTCTTTTCCATTAAACAATGATTGCCACGCGGTAGTCTCACAACCGGTGATAGCTATAAGCAATAGACTTCCAAGCCAGATTGCCGCAACGGTGTATTTCTTCATTCATTTGCCCTTTTGGTTCTCCGAACTGTCAAACAGAGACAATATAGAGGGTAAGTTAAATTTTTTCAGTATCAAATTACTAAATTATGTGTTCTTTCTACACAGAATATATTTTACTTTAATCATCGCTATATTCAGAAAAGAAGCAGGCTTTGAAGACCTGCTTCTTGACAAATATTTAGTTTTTGATTATTCTAATTGATTGGTTAAAATTATTTATCCTAAAATTCAAAATGTAGGTACCCTTTTGTAGTTCTGAAGCATCAAATTCTAGTAAATAATTTCCTGGTCCTTGTGTCTCTTCTACTATTCTTTTGATACTTCTACCAGTTAAGTCAAGTATTTCAATATTTACTTCAACAGTGATTGGAAGATCATATCTTATTAATGTTGATTCATGAAATGGATTTGGATAATTAGACCTTAAACCATACCGACCAACCAGATCAACTGTTTCTATTTCCACTTGATCGTTGTTCTCCTCTGATATTCTAAAATTTGTGTATTTTGGTAAAACTTGGTGAATTTGACCATTCCCATTGACAATCAATCGATCCGCTACTACCTCACCATTCAACTTACTATTATCGTTAACCACTACTGTACCACTTGGTGAATGAACTATTCCATTAAACTCGGCATTTCCATTCAAAGTAAGTCCTCCATTATGGATTCTCAATACCAATAAAGAAGGATCATCGGAACTTCCAAAAATCCCATTTATGTTAAGGCCACTGTTGACTGTTATAATAACAGGTCCATCAACCTGTATTTGACCATTCCCGTTGAGTGTAAGTCGTTCAAAATTATATCTGGCGGGCACTTCTGAACCATTTGTTCCAAGAGATAATCCTCCATTACCATTTGAAGTAAAATTTCCATACGTACCTGGTGGAACTGATACAGGTGATACATTTCCATTTATCGTCAGGTTTCTCAGGCTTTCCCAATCACTGACTTCATCACCAGAGTTATTGATGAATACATCATCAGTTCCTTCCGGTGAGGATGGGGCTTCAACTAACGGCAAACCAATAGGATCTACCCTGATAACGATGTCTTCAACCGAACTATTACCGTTCAACATTATTTGATGATGAGTAGGTGCTGAAGATCCTGTGCTATTTATTAATTCCTTATATGAGCTATTTCCATTTTGGATGATGGTTGGCACGCCCGAAATCAAAATATCGCCTTTTATGAATGATGCTCCATTCAATGTAATGTTTTCAGGTAGTAAAGTCTGTACCGAACCATAAATTTCTCCATTTAAAGTTAGCCCATGTCTTACCAAAACAGCTGAAGATATAATCAAAGTATCTTTTGTTGAGCCTGTATAGTTTGGGTCGCTAATATTTGCCTCAACGGTATACGTCCCTGGCAAAGTGGGCTCTTCCTCAACACCATTATAAATAAATGTCACACTAAGATTCTCTGGATCGGTAATTGCAGTTGGACTTTTTGGAGTTCCATCGTAGGCTTGGATCAAATCTAAAAGTGTTAAGACTCCAACTCCCGGGTTAATAACGATAGAAAGTTCCTGAATATCTTGGTCATTTTCGCTATCATTATCATCAGAATCAATGGCCAACACACTGAATTCGACAGTGTCTGCCAAAGTCGGAGTTCCAAAGATCATCCCTTCCTCATTTAGTGTCAATCCATCAGGCAAGTTCCCAGAAGATATCGACCATAGTACTTCCCCATCACCTCCTTCCGCAGATAAACTTGCAGAATAAGGTACTCCAACTACTCCATTATCAAGTATTTGGGTTAGTATCACTGGAACAGAGTTTTGTGCCATTTCACTTTGATAAGACAATTGACGTAAGTTTCTAATAACTCCTCCACTTCCACTACCTGTAATATAAAATCCAATAGCATTTACATTTGAACCATTTGCAGGAATCAGATCATTGAAAGTAACCTTAAAATTGTCACCTCCATTTGTACTGAAATCCCATAGTTGCCAATCTGTATCTCCTGAAGCCAATTCAAAAGTTGTATTTATTGAATTTTCTCCCTCTGCAGAAACATAGAAATTATCTCCAACTTTGGCTACGAAGAAAACTGTAGCTGTCCCTGTTCCTGTTCCTCCCCCCAGTGTCATCGATAGGTTTAATTGGTTAAATATAGCAGGGGCCTCTAGTTCATAATAAACAAGCGCATCTATCGTGCCTCCTGTAGCATTCTGAAATCGAAGTTCATCAGGATTATTCCGGTAAATTAACCGGTGATTTGGGTCTGTACTGTTTGGCGTTAAATAGCTCCAGCCTCCATAACCTTCTGGCCAGGTACCCTCCGGAGAAGGTAAAAATACTTCACCATCATAAGGGTATAGTGAACGGACATCGGAACCTTCCTGAATTATCTGTGCAGCACCACCCTGATTTCCACTTCCGTCATAGTCGATATTCACAGCATCCAAAA
>PABJ01000059.1 GCA_002699105.1 Ectothiorhodospiraceae bacterium
GGTACTTGCCGGCGCATCCCGGTTGACCGTTTGTGTACACATACTTACTGAGATTGCCGCTCGTGACGACCTTGATCTCGATACATGTTTCCTGGCTCGTATGAGATGCAGGACCGCAAGGCGAGTTGGAGCTCCCGAGTGTGCCCTTCACCGTGGCCTGGTTGTTAATGATCGAACCGGTCGGATAGAGCGCCGTCGGATAGAGGACATCAAACGTACAGCAGGTGGTATTGTACATCGTTGTGGCGTCGAGATTTCCGAGGCTCCACATGATGACATTGCCCGACTGCACCGCACCGCACGAAGAGCTTACGAGTGTCGCACCGGTGGGTAGTGTATCGTATACAATTGCGTTATCGAGATTCAGTTGCCCGATCGTTCCGGGAGTTTTATAGACGCATACCTGATAGCGTACCACGGAATCGGCCGTTACTTTATTGCATGGACCGGGCTGCGATCCCGCGCCAATGATCCACTTGTTGATTTTCCAGGGGTCCACTGCAATGGCAGTAGTACTGAGATAATTCGTACAGATATCGGTCTTCAGTGGACCGATGTCGCCGAGAAGGCAGGCACGGTTACGCGCCGAGGCTCCGTTACACGTCACACCGTTTGGGAATTGTACAGTAATGACGAAGGACCCGGAGCAGCCGCCAGGTACCGAAGACCAGTTCAGGCTTACCGTTCCGGTTCCGCCGACAGGGGGCGTGGTTACAGTAGGTGAACCGCACACCGAGGAGGTGTTGATCGCCTGATACGTCACCGTCGATGGCAGCGCATCGCTGATTGTGACGTTTGTCGCACCCGCCGGGATGGAATAGTAAATTGTGTATGTGAAGTTCTGCCCCGATTGCACGGATGTGTTGCTCACAACCTTTTTCAGGGTGAATCCATTGCCGTTCACCTCGCTGGAAAACGCCTGCGAAAACGCAGCATGGTTCAATCCGAGGAGGAGAGCAGCGGCCAGAAGCAGCTGTATTCGAATGTATCTCATGATAGTGACTACCTTGTGAATGGTTGTATCCATTGTGGTTCCAGCACGAGGAGAACGCGGCAATCATGCTGTACGGATGTGCTTGACGCATGCCGATCATCTTCGCAATCGGCGAGGTGCTTCAGTACTGGAGACGGACTTTTGGCGGCGTAGAACCTCCATGAACTGCAAATCGGCAGTTCCGTCTCCGGGTATCATATGTGGGTATTGAGCGAGTTACTGGCAGTAAGGTAGTAACTATGAGCGAAAGAGTAAAGAGGGAGGTAAAAAACAATTTGGCCGCCACTGGAGGCGGTGAGATAGCGGGATCTATCCTAACGAGTGACTATTCGTATCGTAAAGCGTCGATTGGATCGAGCAGCGATGCCTTGCGGGCAGGGTAGTAGCCGAAGAATATCCCGATCGCGCCGGATACGCTCAGTGCAAGCCCAATCGCTTCGGGAGCTATCAACGTGGGCCATTCCTGCAGTGATGAGATGAGATGTGAGGCACCGATACCGAGTCCGATTCCGATGAGCCCGCCGGAAACGCTGAGGAAGAGTGCTTCGATAAGAAACTGGCGCAGGATGTCCGTCCGTTGTGCCCCGATTGCGCGGCGTATGCCGATCTCGCGGGTGCGCTCTGTCACCGAAACCAGCATGATATTCATGATCCCAATGCCGCCGACCAGCAGCGACACCGCTGCGACGGAGTAGAGCAGGGAAGTGAATGTTTCGCTTGCACTCGTCGCTGCCTCGGAGATCTCCGTTTGTGTGCGCACGGTAAACGGATCTTCGTCCGCCCCCCCTATTCGCATCGCGGCACGGAGAACGCCGGCTACTTCCTGCTGGGCGAAGGGAATCTCGCTTTCGGATTTCGCGCTCAAGAGAATAGAGTGTACGTAGTCCACATTTCGCACGCGCTTTTGTACGGTACCGAACGGCGCCAGAATCACGTCGTCCTGATCGTGTCCCTGCGATGTCTGACCCTTGGGGGCAAGCACTCCGGCGACCTTGAACGGCATGTTTCGCAGCCGGATGGTTTTATCGACAGGGTCCTCATTCGGAAACAGCTCCTCGGCGACGGTTTTCCCGAGAACGCATACCTTCGCGGCACTGCGGCTTTCCTGCGGCGTAAAGAAGGTGCCTTTGGCTATCTCCCACTCGCGTATATACATGTAGTCGATTTCAACGCCGGCCACAATCGTCGCCCAGTTGTTGTTGCCATAAATCACCTGGGCGGGTGCGTTGATGACGGGCGATACGGCCGAGATCCCGGTAGCCTGGTTGCGGATTACTTCCGCATGCTCAGCGCGGAGCCGGTTCAACGAGCCTGCTCCTCCTGCAAAGCCTCCGCGCGACGATGAGCCTGGAAACACGATGAGAATATTGGAGCCGAGCCCCTTGATGCTTTCCTGCACATTGTGCTGGGCTCCTTGCCCTATGGCGACAACCGATATCACGGCAGCAACACCGATGATGACCCCCAGCATCGTTAATGCAGAGCGCGCTTTATTCTGTCCCAGCGATTGCAGTGCGACGCGCAGAAGTTCAAGGTACTTCATGCTCAGAACCGCCCTCTTCCGCCGCGGGGAAGCGCGCTGTTATCAGTTTGCTTTTCCCCGGTGACGACCGCCATGAGCAGCACTTGATCGCCTTCTTTTAAGTCCTCGGAGATGATCTCTGTAAAAATGCCGTCACTCAAACCAAGACGAACAGGCATTACCCGCAATTTCCCGTTTGCATCCTGAATCCACACCTTCCCAAACTTGTTGCTCGTAGATGCACTCGACTTCCGCTCCCACTTCTCGGTGAGCTGCCGGGCAGGTTTTCCTTCAGACTCGGTTGTACTATTGGCGAGGAGTTCGCTGCGGTTGAAGCCTTCGAAATTCCCGCCCGCGCCCGGTCGCCACCCGCCACGCTCGCCGCGCATAGCAATGAATCGCTCACGCATCGCCTGCCGCTCCGCCGGACTCATGCTTTGGATCTTTTCGCGGATTTGCTCGCGCGATAATCCGGCGAAGGGATTCTGCTGGACATCGGGCTGCTTCTTTGCTGCCTTTTTGGCTCCCTTCTCTGCCGGTTTTGCCTCCGCTATTGAATTCGCCGTATCCTTATCCAGAGGTTCCGGTGGCGCGGCCTCTTGGGGAGTATCTGCGATGGGAGCGCCTTCCGGAGGCGTGAATTGCAACGCGCGGGAGGAAATCTTCAGGACGTCTGACCGGCGTTCGACAAGAATAGTAACGTTGGCAGTCATGCCGGGCATGAGGGAGAGGTCCTCGTTTGGTACGTCGATGATCACATTGTAGGTGATAACGCTGTTGGCTTCGATCGGCTCAAGCCGTAACTCTGAAACCCGCCCCCTGAATCTCCTGTCCGGGTAGGCATCCACCGTGAAGGAGACCTCCTGTCCGGTCTGCACTTTGCCAATATCCGCCTCATCAATGCTGGTTTTTACCTGCATCTTGGCCAGATCGTTGGCTATTTGAAAGAGCACCGGCGCCTGCAGACTTGCCGCAACGGTCTGCCCGACATCCACATTCCTTGAAATCACGACGCCGTCGATTGGCGCCCGTATGGTTGCAAACTTCAGGTTCACGCGAGCGCGGTCGAGGCCTGCTTCGGCACTTCGGCGGTTGGCGGTCGCAACATCGAGTGCGGTGCGTTTCGCATCGTATTCCTGCTGTGAGATGTGGTCTTTTTCGTACAGCTTTTTCGCCATGTCGAGATTGCGGCGGGCCTCTTCTTCCAGAGCCTTTAGCCGCTCCACGCCGGCCTCGCTATCCTTCACCTGCGCTTCGAGGAACGTCGGATCGATCTGAGCGACAACATCGCCTGCCTGCACTATAGTATTGTAGTCCGCATAGAGGGCTTTGATTGTCCCGGAGACCTGACTTCCTACCTGCACAGTCGTGACTGCTTCCAGCGTACCGGTTGCTGTGACGGTGAGAGATATCTCACCCCGCTGCACCGTGTCGAAACGGTATTCTATTGAGGCGGATTCAGCCGGATAGAGCAGCCAAAAACCTCCCGCTATAACAGCGATAAGTCCCAATGCATACCACATCCACCGCGATTTTTTCTTCATGTAATTCTTACCCAAGAGAGTCTTGATTTACCTGTTCATCATCCGAACATAGGACGAAGGGAGGCAAGGGCTGGTTTAACCTCGACAGCAAATCGAATATGCGAAATTGCGCATTAATAGAGTAAAAGGCCAAATATTGCTTAAAACGCGGGTTTTAGCTAGATTCTCGCATCCCTTACCGACCACTTATACAGGTACATGTATGAAAAACGCACCTACCTTCCTGCTCTATCTGGGCATCGCGCTAGTTCTGGGATTTACCAGCGGCTGCTCGGAAGACGAAACAAGTCCCATCGATAACCCGCCAGTTACAGAATCCAACGTCGTTACGGTCGATTCGTATTCCGACGGGAAAGTCTCGGTCCCGTCCGGTTTTGAGATCGAAATTCCGAAGGGTGCAGTGCCCGAGGCAACTGCAAATTCCCCGGCGACGGTCGCATTCTCCGTCGAGACAGGAGTTGAACCTCCGGAACCGCTCCCGCCAGCGATCGGCGCCGTCGGACAGATCGTGAAGTTCGGTCCTGACGGATTTATTTTCAGGACGCCTGTCCGCGTAAAAATGCCTTACAACTCAGATGCCGATCCCACGGAGTTAGGATTGATGTTCTACGATCGCGCTTTGGAAAAATGGATTGCCATTCCGACCGCCGAGATCGATGTGCAAAATCAGCGCATCTGCGCCGACGTGTTGGAGCTCGGCTTTTTCACGCTCGTGGATTTCGGCACGCTCGCGAAACTATCCGGCACGACATCGATGGGCGGTTTTGAGTTCGACGGCATGCCCGGCTACTATTACACACTGACGGTGAAGTCCGTCTCGTTCAAGTATGCATTTCAACAACCGTGGTTCCCCGATATCGTCGGCAGTACTGCCGGTACAGGAAACCAGCCCGCCGGCGGTCCGGGCGATCTGACGCATTTCATTCTGCCGCAAGGCGGATATGAGATATGGATCTCGCGCACAACGCCCGGGACGCTCTCCACCTTGCCGAAGCTCGAAACATACACCGTCCCTGCACAGGGGAACATCAACCGCCCCTTAAAACACACCCAGATGTCCGTGCGCGACTGGACGATCCTGAATGCACCCGGCGGAGGTCAGTGGGTTGAAGGCCGGCCGCAGGCGTGGCCTGCGACTACGGCGCCTCTCGGAACCGGACAGCTGCAAGCAACCTTGACCTGGGGCAACTCGGAATCCTCTGCAGCAGACGTCGATCTGCACTTATACGGACCGAACGACATGCATGTGTACTGGTCCGACGAACAGTCGGACGACGGCAGCATCGAACTGGACCAGGATTGGCAGGAAGAGCTAGGCCACGCTGCGGAGAACATCTACAGCGTAAAGGCAATGCCGAAAGGGCACTATAGCATTGCCGTGCACCATTTCTATGGTGCGACGAAGCCGTACAATCTGCGGGTTATTCTCAACGGCAAGGTGAAAACCTTTACCGGTACCGCGAAGGATGGGAAGCTTGTCACTCACATGGAATTCGATATTTAGCAAACGCATAGCTGCTCCCCATTAAACGAACGGGCGATTCGGTGTTCACCGGATCGCCCGTTTGCTGTAAGGATAAATGAGCCGATGGGTCTAGAGCTCCACCTTCCCGAGTTCATCGACGAGCTGCTTACAGACTGCTGCAACATCATCGATCGGGGTGATCTTGCGTTCGCCGGTTTCGCGGATTTTGATCTCCACGTTGCCGTCCTTCAAGTGCTTCTCGCCGACGATCACGTTGACCGGCATTCCGAGAAGATCGGCATCCTTGAACTTGAAGCCCGGACTTACGCCCTCGCGGTCGTCGAACAATACCTCCAACCCTGCCTCGGTTAACTCGTTGTAGAAACGGTCCGCGTGCTCGCGCGTGACGTCGCTCTCGTACTTGAGTGCGGTAATCTGAATCTGGAACGGCGCGATGGAGGGGTGCCACATGATGCCGTCCTTATCGTGGCGCTGCTCGATATGGCAGGCAACGATGCGCTCAACGCCGATACCGTAGCTGCCCATGATGATCGGATGCTCCTCGCCTTTATCGTCGAGGAAGAGCGCCTTCATCGAATCGGAATACTTGGTGCCGAGCTTGAATACGTGCCCGACCTCGATCGCCTTCTTGACGCTGAGCGGCTTTCCGCCTACGGGGTCGGGTTCGCCTTCCAACACGGTACGAAGATCATGGTACGCGCTGATATCGGCGTCACGGTCCAGATCGATGTTTTTGTAGTGGAAGCCGTTTTCGTTAGCGCCGCTGACCATACCGTTGGCGTTTTGAATCCGTACGTCCGCGATCTGCTTGATCTTCGATTTCAAGTTGATCGGGCCGATGGAGCCGCTGTCGGCTCCGGTAATACCAGCGAGTTCTTCGTCATGTGCCGGACGGACTTCAATCGCGCCGAGGGCGGTCTTGAGTTTTTCTTCGTTCAACTGATCGTTGCCGGCCATGAAAATGAGATACGGCTCGCCGTCGGCAAAGTACACGAGTGACTTCGCGCACCGTTCGTCGGGAATGCTGAACTGTTCGATCAGATCGTCGATGGTTCTCGCATCCGGTGTGGCGAACTTCTCCGCGTCCGGATTTTCATCCAGCCTGCCGACCGGTTCGATCTTGCTCGATGCGATCTCGATGTTGGCCGCATAGCCGGTTTCCATGTTGAACGCGCATAGATCTTCGCCTGCGTCGCTTTCCACCATGAACTCCTGCGACCCCGAACCGCCCATCGCGCCGCTCGATGCACCAACGATGAAGAATTTCAATCCGCACCGCGAGTAAATGCGTTTGTACGCCTCTACGTGCTTATCGTAGCTGGCGTCGAGGCCTTCCGGGCTGTTATCCAGTGAGTAGGCGTCCTTCATAGTGAACTGTCTGCTTCGGATCACACCGGACTTCGGGCGCGGTTCGTTCCGGAACTTCGTTTGTATCTGGTACCAGATCTGCGGCATATCCCGGTAGGAGCGCACAAAGCTGCGTGCAATACTTGTGATGATCTCCTCGTGCGTCGGTGCGAGCACGAGCTCCCGGTTTTTGAGATGGAACATCGTATCGCCGAATGCTTCCACGCGGCCGGTTTCTTCCCAAACATCCTTGGGATTCAGCGCTGGTAGATGGAATTCCATGCCGCCGATGGCGTCCATTTCCTCGCGGATAATGGTCTCCACTTTTTTCAGGACGCGGTAACCGAGCGGGAGGAAGCTGTAAATACCGGCACCGAGCAGCCGGATCATACCGGCGCGAAGCATAAGCTGGTGGCTGGGGATAACGGCGTCGGCCGGAATTTCCTTGAGTGTCGGGATGAAGTATTGTGTCAGGCGCATGAGCTTCGAATATTATTATAGAAAACGGTCAAGCATCTAACTTAGCAACCGTTGCGCGGGTATCAAAACACGGGCGGGCAAGGTCTCTCGCCAAGCTCTGCACACCATTGAAGGTAGTCTTCGATGGATTCGCGGAATTCTGCCTCAACCTGGTCCGCCTGCCTCGCCTCAAATGTGATGACGTCCTTGATCCCTGTAACAATCCCATAGAATGCTTTCGCTTTAGGGATGTACTCGTATGTTCCTTTGTATCCTTGGTATTCGATCATCGGATATTCTCTGGAGATTTCATTGTTCTCACATTGCTTTGTCTCGTCTGCTGGAACTTAGCAACCAAAGCGGATCATTCAAAGCAACGCCGACAATGCTTTTTTCATTTCAGGTGGATTCCACTGCTTCTTGAGAACACCCTAAGCATAGGGCCGGATTTTAGCATTTCTTTTCTCTTCCGGAATGATTACATTTCGGATATTCTGGTCTATAAATGGAGAAAGCATGCGATATTCCATCATCATTATAGCGCTCATTCCGCTCCTCGTTGGTGGTTGTTCTGACGAGGACTCGCCCTCATCCCCCGGACCGCAAATCGACCTTATGCCGCTCGAAGTGGGGAACTACTGGGTTCACAAGCGGACGCCGTATCTCAACGGTGAACAGGGGACGGTGCGGTATGACACAATGCGCATCCTTGGGACATTTACTTCTGCCGATAATCAAACCTGGTATGCGTCCAACGAGGGCGGATCGAACACGCTTACAGCCTACAGGAATTCCGAACTTGGACTGGTAGTCATGAACTCTATGGGATCCTTCCGGCTGCCGTACCCCACTGAGGTTGGGGAGAGTTTAACATTCGAAGGCGTGGAGGAGACCATGTACATCAGCGTGTTGAGAATCGACACCGTCGTCACGACTCTGACCGGAGACTATACCTGCATAAACTACGCACTGGGAGACGGCACAAATTTGTGGAGGACCGTCTCTGTGATGCCGGGAGTTGGTATCGTGTATGTGGAAGAAGAAGAACAGCCGGATCAGACGTGGTTTACAAGCGAACTTATTGCATATGAACTCAAGTAATGGAGATACCCTTATGAATCGCTTCACCGTTATTGCCATTGCGCTGTTTTTCGTTTGCTTCGCGTCATGCTCAGATGATGACGCGACCGTGCAGCCAATTCCGTCGCAGGATTCGATCATGCCATTCGCTGTGGGAAATTACTGGATTTTCCAAGCCATGAATTATCAGGATGGTGAGATCGAATATCAGGCTACGGATACCATGCGCGTGCTTTCATCCATCACTGATGCCGACGGCCGGGAATGGTTCGATGTCGGTCTCAAGGATTCATCGGGGATTGTTTACTATGGTAACACAGGGCGTGGTTTCGAGATTCTGCGGGATCATCACCAACTTATTGTCCCCTATCCGGCTGCGCTGGGACGTCACACGTTGTACTATGGCGGTGAGGAACAAGGTTCGGTGGAACTCGTGGATCAGTATGAAATTGTGGAAGTACCCGCCGGGAAGTTCACATGCTATCACTACATCTATTTGGAAGGTTTACCCGGAGAGAGTCATGCGTGGTACGTCCCAGGTGTAGGCCTAGTTAAATCGCACCAGATATTCACATCGGAAGACGGCCATAAGTACGACTACATCCGTGCACTCCTCGAATACAAGGTTCAATGATATGTAGTACAGGCGATGAACATCGCACGATAAAATCCTTCGTGTTACTAAACCGTGATGGAGATATTCTTATGAATCGCTTCACTATTATTGGTATTGCGCTGCTTTGCGTTTGTATCGGATCGTGCACAGATGATGACGCAGCTGTCCAGCCAATCCCTGCGAGGCATTCGATCATGCCATTTGCTGTGGGGAATTACTGGATTTCCAGAAGCGTGGTTTATAAGGATGGAGAGCTCGACTATCAGCGCATGGATACCATGCGCGTGTATTCGTCTTTCACCGATGACGACGGCCAGGAATGGTTCGATGTCGGTATCTGGGATGCATCATGGGGGACTGTTTACTACGGAAACACCGGCCGGGGGTTTGAGATGTTACGCGATCGACGCCAACTTCTTGTCCCATACCCGGCGGCGCTGGGTCGGCACACGTTGTATACCGGTAGCGGTGAGGAGCAAGGCTGGACGAGGCTCGTGGATCAGGAAGAGTTTGTGGAAGTACCCGCCGGGAAGTTCAAATGCTATCACTATATCCATTTTGACGGAGTGCCAGATGAAGCTCATCTCTGGTACGCCCCAGGTGTCGGGTTGATTAAGTCACACCGTGTATACACGCTGCAAAATGGCCACGAGTACGACGAGACACGTGAACTCCTCGAATACGTGGTCCAGTGAGATAGTGCACAATCTCGGGCATCGCATTATAAAAGTCTACGGCGTTGCTCTGCCGGGTGTTTGCAAATAAAGTTAACGGCGTCCATTGGACGCCGTTTCATATTTCCTTGCGAGGAGCTTGCTTACTCCTGCGGTTGGCTGTAGCTCACCATCCAGTTGATACCGAACTTATCGGTACACATCCCGAAGTAAGAACCCCAGAACGTATCCGCCATCGGCATTGTGACGTTGCCTCCGGCAGATAGTCCTGAGAACAGCCGGTCGGCATCCTCCTTCGAATCGGCATCCACAGAGATCGAGAAGTTATTTCCCTGGACGAGGTCGGGCGCCCCCTCCCCGCCGGTATCGCTGCCCATAAGAATGGAATCTTCGCCGATTGGGAGGGAGATGTGCATGATTCTGTTCGCCATTTCATCCGGGATCGGCGGCATTCCTTCCTGCGGAGGCATGTCCTTGAACCTGCCTACATAGGGATATTCTCCGCCGAGGACGGATTTGTAGAAGTCGAAGGCTTCCTCGCAGTTGCCGTCGAAGGTGAGGTATACGTTGGCTTTAGGCATAGCTGTTTATCCTTTATTGAATAAAGAAGATGTACCCAGCATACCGGCGCAATATCCGGTGCGTTTGGGCAATGATAAGCATTGTATGTAGATGCGTAGAGTGCCCCTGGGGCGATTCGAACACCCGACCTGCGGTTTAGGAAACCGTCGCTCTATCCTCCTGAGCTACAGGGGCGGAGAGCATCTAATATAGGGAATCCCGTCAAGTTAGGGAAGGGGAGTAGGGGATAGTTTTGTGCATTGTTTCCCGCAAATCTACATCGTACTATGTTGTCCAGTATATGCCGGAGTCTCCATCATGAAGCAAACTCTTCTAGCCCTTATCATACTCCTTCTTGCCGCCTCATGCAGCGAAGATAATTCGCCCAACACACCCACGGACACAGCGCCACGGGTTGCCGAGCTTTTCCCGCTAGGTTTGGAGTATGAATGGACCTATCGCCGTACGATGCAGTTCTACCTGGTAGATAAGATCGATATGCAGTACGTCACTACGAGGGTCACAGAAATCCTGGATTCCATTCCCGATGTTGTGGACGAGCACCGCAGAGCACTGCCTGGTCCGTTCTATATCATCGAGCCCGGTTACACATACTACAGGTATGACGGCAATGCACTCTATACCGGAGCAGTTGGATGGGTTGGCCCTGTCCGGTATGGCCCGTTTGAAATCCTGCGCGGATCGCAGCAATTCGGCGAATCGTGGCTGGTGCAAGATTGGGAACTGACCGACGTCGTCCAGGATATGCGCACATACAACACCGTCTTCACGCTGCATGGCATGGAGAAGGTGACTGTCCCGGCGGGGACGTTCAACTGCTATTACTTCACCTGGGATCCGGACAGGGAGTATCTGGGTACATACCATCTTTATTACGCCCGTCATGTGGGTAGAGTTAAACGCGTCGTCGCATGGTTCGAAGGAAACACTCCGGATACTACGCGTCTCATCACGGAGGAACTCGATTCTTTCAATCTGGTATTTGCGCGATGAGGTGTGTTTCATCTCTGCAGATGGATTCGTACGTTAACCCTTGGTAGCCACAAGAACGAGCGCTCGCATGAGATATATCCTGCTTCTTGGTTTCGGGCTCCTGCTGCTTGCCGGATGTTCGGACGATGATACTCCTACAAACCCGGCACCAAACCCTGACCTTCGACACGCATTAAATATGGAGATCGGTACGAAGTGGGTACGCAAGTCGATCAGCCGCGACATCGATATGGTCATGGTGCATTACGATAGCGTAGAAGTGACCGGCACCGAGGACGTGCACGGCGAGACGTGGTACCGGCTCGAAAACGAATTCGGCTACACATACTACTATATACTGCGGGATGACGGCCTCTGGTCTGCATCGGATACGGACAAGATGCCGTACCAGTTGTACAAGTTTCCTGTCTCTCCAGGCGAGTCATACACGCTCGAACGACCTGGTTCTGAGCCCCTAACAGTAAACGTCATCGATACTGCTGCGACGGTAGCTGTGCATGCTGGCGAGTTCCTCTGCCATAAGTACTACGTCGATTGCCCGGGTTGCGGCAAAGGCGATACCGTGTATTTTAGTATTGGTACCGGCGAAGTGCTGGTCCGCGATGAATCTACGTACGAATCTTCCTACAGGCGCGAGTTGTACCGCTATCTCGGCGGCAGCCGCGAATCCGAGTGACTATGAAAAAAGCAATTCCTTTCCTTATTCTGGCTGCACTCCTCATCGGATGCTCCGAGGACAATACAACGCAGCCGACCCCCGAACCAGAACCAATCCAGCCGATTACAGCCGGTAACTACTGGACCTTCGATATCGAACTCTACGACGACGACAGTGTTCTTATCGCGAGAAGCTTCGATTCCATCAGCATATCAGGTCCGGAGTTCATCGAAGGAGTGGCGTGGTTCGGGTACGGCGTCCAGAAAAAGCTCCGTACAGACGAGATGGGGCTGCACATCCGGCGGCTGAACCGCGAGGGGCTGTGGCTGAAATATCCCGCATCGGTTGGCGAGACATATCTGACGAGAGACGTGGAGTTCACCAACACGGTGGATACGCTCCGTGCCGAACTCGTGAGCGTCGACGAGGAAATCAGCGTACCGGCTGGTACGTTCACTTGTTACAGGTACACGTTTACCGATGTGGGACGCGAGGTCGTAGTGTACGATCATTACTATGCCCCCGGGATCGGACCAGTCCTGCTGCTGAAGAAAAATCCCTTCGACGGCACGCTCATCGTGCAGAGGCTCGCTTCCTACCAGATCGAAGAATAGCAGCGCACATCTTGAGCTAAAATGGCGTACCGTTGCAAAAATGGGCCAAAAACAGTAGTATATCGTGTTTCTATCACGAGGAGGGTTATAGAATGAAGCGTTATACACTTGTTGCGCTCGCGTGTTTGGTATGTTCGATTCCTGCAACAACTCTTGGCCAAAGCTACGCTTCGGCATGGAGTTCCCACAAGGATGTACCGATTGTCCACGCATTAACGAGGATTGTCACCGAAATGCCTGCGAACGACAGGTACACGGTCAGCAGATACTTGACGAAAGATTCCTACCGCGATTCGCCCAGGGATAGCTACAGCCTTGCGCAGTACATCCTTCGCGATTGGCAGAATGAAGTCGGGCAAACCGTCCGGCTGGAGTCCACCCATTACTGGGACCGCGGGAATTCCTATACCGTCACCTACGACGAATTATATTCCAGAGTCGAACAGCTGAAACGCCGTGCCGGGATCATGGATCGCTACTATGCACCAATCCCTGAGCCGACGACGTTTGTGCCTCAGAACACATTCAATGAGACTGCCTACCGTGCTGAGCTCATTCAGTTTCTAACCTCGCGCGGACTCCGGAAGCATTGGAATACCATCCCGACAAGCACATTGGAATTCTGGCAGCAGCAGTTTCTCCAGGTCGACTATATCGATCGCGTAATCAAGTGATTCCGTGCGCTGTGCGGTGAGCCGTGATTGCCGCGGTTCCTTACCCGCTGCAGCACTCGCATGAACACCCGATACAGCAGTACATACCGTCAGTTGAACCGGCTCGCTCCGTTTCTTCTGGCGGTATTTGCGTTGTACCGGTTCATCGGGCTTGGGTTCGGGGAACTGCAGCAGTGGGACGAGGCCATCTACGCATTACGCACCCTGCACGTTCTCCATTTCGATCAGATCTTCTATCAGCATGGGGCGATGCTTCACGGGATTTACTACGCGGGTCATCCGCCGCTGTATGTGTGGCTCAGCTCGTTCTGGGTATCCATCTTCGGCGATGTAACATGGGCGTATAGAATAACCTCCGCGCTTGCGGTCGCTGCGGCCGTCCCGGCGCTGTATTTCTTTGTGCGCAAGCATGCGACCGTCTACCATGGGCTGCTCGCAGCCGGTTTCCTGGCCTTCGCGCCTCTGCCAACGTTTTATTCACGGCAGGGACAGTTGAACGTCCTGCTGATGCTGTTGATGCTCTGCGTCTTCCTGGCGTACGACAGCAGCCGGTTCCAGCGCTACCAGAAGCTGCTCCTTGCCGGGATCTGCCTCGGGCTGGCATTGATGACGAAGTTCCTCCATGCACTCAGCATTCCTGCAGCGATGGCAGTCGCCGGGGTGTTGTTGTACAATCGCTCCGGCAGGAGGTACCTCACCGATGCAGCAACAATCCTAATCATCTCCCTGCCCATTTGGCTGCCTTGGGTTATCGGCTTCCAGATGAATTTCGGGGATGGGGAATTCGTACTTACATCATCTGCCATGCCCTTTGGGAAAGTGGCCGGTGGGGACGAGGGCACGGACAAGGTGCTTGGTAAGCTCTTCTACGCCAATCAGCTGGTGGTGCAGCTATCGGTGTTGTTTCCGTACTTCATTCTGGGGTGGTGGGATGCCCTCAGGCAGCGCAGGGAAGGCATTGGATTTCTGCTCGCGGTATTTCTGGCAGGATATGTTGCCGTCCTTCATCTGATGTCGTCGGCATTCACTGTGTACCTGCTGCCGTTGTTCCCGTATCTCCTCTTTCTGGGCGTGCAGGGACTTCGCCGCTTACCGGCGCTCTCGGTAGCGAAGAAAACAGTATTTGTTATCGCGTCGCTCTGTTCGGGACTCTGGGCACTATCGCTCGATTTGCGAGAGGCGGTGAAGGCATTCGTGCAGATGCTGATTTCCGGCGCTCCAGCGCTGGACAGCCAGGTGCTGATGGCAGCCGCAGTCCTGATCCTCCTTCTCACAGCGGTCGCCACGGCATTACTCTTGCGGGAGAGGTCGCATTTAACACTCGCGGTTGCACCGAAATTCTTCACCGTGTTCGTTGCCGCACTTGCGCTTACGACGATGGTCCGGATTTGGCGGCTGGACCCGCTCCTCTACTATGATGGGATAGAGCCGGTGGCCTCGCAGATCTCGAAACTTGGGGATATCGATCTCATCAGCATCGGGGACGGCGATAACCCGCAGTTGAACTACTACCTCTACAAATACCTGGGGATGCCAGGCTCGATTGATGAGATGTATTACACAAGACTCGAGCCCTCTTTCCTCGGGACGCAGGCAGTGGCGGATTCGGTGGAAGCACGCTCACAGAGGTATCCGAGTTTTATTCTGGTGGAAACGGACGAAATACGCCACGGCAGATATTCCAGTCCGGAGGATGTACTCCCCGAGACAGAGGAAGTCATACTGACGACAAAGCGCTATGCAATGTTCGTGATTCTTGGCGGCTCGTCGTGTCGTACTAAGTAAACGACCGAAGTACGAACTAACAGTACCACCATCCCCGAGAGCCACTATGCGAACTTCAAATACACGACTCACCCGATATCTCTTCGCATTGCTTCTATTCGCCGTCTCAGGTCCGGTTGCGCAGCATACATTCGCACAAACCCAAACCGCGCGGATATACATGCCGATGATCGTCGGAAACAGTTGGAGCTATTATTCCTTCCACGGCGGCATCTATAACGAACGCATCGTGGATTCGTCCTTCGAGCAAGGCGCGGCATTCTACCAATTCGATACGCTTCGCCACTACCCGGGCTATTCGCTGTACTACCTCGATGCGGAGAGAGTGGGTGTGAAGATGGGCGCGAACACCGGGCTGTGGCTCGATTTCGGTGCGACCGTGGGTCAGCCGTACACCGTGCGCTTCCCTGGTACCGAGGCGCAGTACGATGTAACGCTTGAATCGCGGAGCGATACGGTTACCGTCGCTGCGGGCACATTCACCGACTGCTACAAATTCCACTGGGACTTTCACGGGGCCGATAACGACTTCGACGAATGGTATGCCCCGGGCGTCGGTCTTGTGATGCGCATACTCTACGGATTCGGAATCATCGAATATGAACTCGCGCAATTCGATGTGCGGACGCCCACATCCACCGGGACGATACCCGATGCTGCGACATCGTTGGAAGTGACTTCGTTGTACCCGAATCCGGCAGTCGATCGCGTCTCGATGCAGATTCAAGTCACAGCAGGGCAGCGGGAGATAACACTACTTGTATCCGATGCGCTGGGACGGACTGTACGCTCCGAGACAGTTGGTGTACGGGAAAATGAGTTCGTCTACAATCTCAATCTCAATGGACTCCAACCCGGTACGTATTATTACCGGTTGATTTCCGGGGAGACTGCGGCAGGCGGCGCATTGTCGGTGAGATAAGGAGGGAGAAGCCGGGATAGGAAAGGGTGTACTTCAACCCAACTGGTTATGCGGCACTCGGTTCAATTCCCGAGAAGTATGCCAATCCTGTAGAAATTCACCGGGCTATGCTCAGTGAAGACGATCCTGGAGAATCCGGCGGTGAAAGCAAACTTCGGGATATTGCCTATCGCTAATGTTACGGCCAGAGGAAAGCCCAGCCTTGATACCTCTCGGGAAGAACTCGTCGTAGGCGGACCTGAGCCGTAATTAGGGCCTGTTTCAGAGTAGTTCAAATAAACATAAGAGATTCCAAAAGCA
>PABJ01000060.1 GCA_002699105.1 Ectothiorhodospiraceae bacterium
GTAAGGTCGAGGGCCGAGAGGCTCGGGCTCGAGCGTAACTTCCACCAGAAGGTCGATATCCACATACACGTCCCTGAAGGCGCAACGCCCAAGGACGGGCCTTCGGCCGGTATCGCGATATCGACGGCCATCGTATCGGCCCTTATAAGGAAGCCGGTAAAGCACGACGTCGCAATGACGGGCGAGATAACGCTCAGGGGAAGGGTGCTCCCGATAGGCGGGCTCAAGGAAAAGATCCTGGCCGCTCACAGGGGCAAGGTGAAGACGGTTATCATCCCGCAGGAGAACGAGAAGGATCTGAAGGATATCCGCGACAACATACTCAAGGATATCAAGATAAAGCTCGTTCACCACATGGACGAAGTGCTCGAAGCGGCTATCGAGTCGGACGAGCCGGTGCTGAAGAACGTCGTTATCCCGGCTATGCCGATAACCGACGAGCTCGGAACCAACGTAAACTGAAACTCATAGAAGTTTGAAACGAAGTTAGAAAAAGGGCGGACTAAACATCCGCCCTTTTTTTGTGGCGCACCACGTGCGCGGGAAATCGAAGTAGCGGCGTGTTGCCATTACCACCCGACGCGCTTCAGGTAGCTTTGGCACTACCGGTGCTGTGTCGAAAGAGGCACGAAGTCTCCCCACCACAGGAATATGACGTAGCGAAAACAGTTCTATAATCGCTGGTTGCGCTTTAGGTGCATATAGCATCCAAAGTGCCAGCTCCAAAATGACATAGGTAACAACTGAATGGATTCCTGCCTGCGCAGGAATGACAGAAATTCTGGTTGAATCACCCTCACCCTTTTCCCCTCACTCTCCGGGTGAGAGAGCGAGGGGGTGGGGAAAAGTTGTTGTAGTTTATTCGCCGGCTGCCGGCTTGAGGTCGGCGGTTACGTCCACGACCGCGCCGTCGGCGCCGTTTACGGGAATCGTAAGACGCGGCGCGCCTTCGGACATGTCGAATTTCTTCATGTCGATTGAGCGGAGTGTCATGTTGTTGTACGTCCTGAAATAGAGGACGCCGTTCGTGAGGTCGCGCCCGACTACCCACTGCGTATAGTCGCCGAACGATTTATTATCTGAGAAGTCTCTCACAGTTCCGAGGGGAATGTCCACCGTGTTCATGATGTGCATCGCGAGCGTGAGCGCCCCTGTGGCGTCGCCCGGGTTCTCGGCGAGGTAGGCCATGGTGCCTGCCCTGATGAAGCGCGCGGGCGGGGTCGGGTCGCCAGGGATGCCCATGAGCCCGCTGCCCTGTCCAGTGGCAGCGAAGCTCACGCCGTCGATGACGATCGGCTCTGCGCCCTCGGCGGTGAGCTCCACGTAGTTCTTTATGTTCGTCAGGTGCCACGAGTATTCAGGCGAATTGGTCATGACGCCAATGCTGTCGTATATGTTGAGCCCGGCCTTCGTGTATTCGATTATGATTCCCTTTCCGGTCTTGTCGTAAACGGAGAAGTGGGCCGGGACGATTATGCCGCCCATTTGGGGGGTCTTTATGCCGACGACGTTAAGCGCGGGCAGAGCTTCCTTTATTTCGTCGAGCGTGCCGAAATTCTGGAGGATGTAGAGCGGGAGGTCGTTGATCGTTATTGTCTGCGACGTGTCGGCCTTCATCTCCTGGTACTGAGCCTCTCCGGGAAAGAAGAGCGCGCCGAGTCCGAGGCCGGCTTCGTTCATGCCGTCGACTGCCAGATCGAGATCGAATCCGTTGAGGTAGAGGACGCCGTATTTGGACGTCCACTCTATGCCTTTCTTCCCGCCCGGGAGCTCGGAGACGTTCGTCTGACCCTTGGGCTGGAGGATTACGTCGGAATTTAATTCCTGGGCGAATTCCATCGACCTTCCGACTACGATAGAGCCGTCCTTGGCCTTGATTCTCACTTCGGTGCACGCGTGCGACGGCAGGGGAAGCGAGGACATGATGACGAATAAAGACAGTAATACTGCTGCGGTTAATCTCATAATTCTTATCTCCTTTGATCGGGATTGTGCCGTACATGCCGGCCTTTAGCTTTCTTTAATTATATGTCCGTATTACTGTGGGGTAGGGTGGAAATTTTATATGAGCGATACTTACCTTTCGCTTTGAAGGGCACTGAGTCGAGTTCGGAAGCGGCGTATGATGCGGCTGAGGCGCATACCTATTGCGGCCGGCGCTGTTAGGGTATTGAACACCCGCTAAACCGGGTAGAATATACGACGTAACAGGTGGGGATATTAAATATTTAACCCTTCCGAGTGTGGACAAACGTATTAATATCAGTTATATATTTTCCCCTCACGGGGGGACGGATTTACGGCCCTTCGTGCCAGGTTGTTAGGAGTGGGCGGTTAGCTCAGCCTGGGAGAGCGCCTGCCTTACAAGCAGGATGTCATAGGTTCGAATCCTTTACCGCCCACCATTTTTACCCAGGGAGCCGTAGTTCAGTCCGGTTAGAACGCTGGCCTGTCAAGCCAGAGGTCGCGGGTTCAAGTCCCGTCGGCTCCGCCACTTTTTCTTATGAAATCACAATTCGTTAGGCCGTTTATTCGATACTTCTTATAGGAGATTGATTGGGCATAGTGTCCAAATAGGTGTCTATATTATGTAATTCAAGCCTATTTCCTAGTTTCTCTATAGCCGCTTTTTTTGCTTCTTCGTGTGTATGGCTATAAAGCTTAAGCATTCTGACGTCTTTATGTCCCGAAAGTTCCATGACTGTAGCATAGTCCTCTTTCTCATTTACTATCAAGTCTGATACAAACGTATGCCTAAAATCGTGAAATCTGCCCTTTGCAATACCTGACTTCCTTAGGGCCGTGCTCCATGCTCTTTTCCATGATGTTTTAGACGTGTAAGGTTTTCCTTCCGGGGTAGTGAAAACAAAATCGCTAACTGAGTTCTTTTTCATGCCCAGTAGGGTTTTAAGGAGAAGATCATCAATGGGGATTGTTCTCGGCTCATCATTTTTCGTCTCAGCTATGTAGATGGTGCCGCCTTCGAAATCAACGAACTCCCACCTGAGCTGGGCGATCTCAGAACGTCTCATCCCGGTAAGATAAGCGCATAAAAGAACAGGTTTGAAATGGCTGGAAGCAGCATTGTAAATCATTTGAAATTCCCAGGCCATGTACGTCCTTCTCTTCTTTTTAGGGACTTTTAAGAGCTTCAATCCTTGAATAGGGTTCTTGCCTATCTTAATGCTTAAAGCTCCCTGTATGGCCAGATTGATCATTCTCCTCATAGCTCCAAGTTATTTATTTATGGTCTCTGGTTTACGCCCTTGTGCTTTCCTTACGGATTTATATTTCTCGATCTCCCAAAGACTAAGGTTATAAATATTTCTTCCCTGAAAATGAATAAGCAGATTCTTGCAAGCGGCATGGTCTCTCTCAGGGCTTTTGTGATTTTCATCGGCCCATTCGAGATAAGCCTCCACGAGCTTCTCGAATTTTTGCGGTTTCTCTGTTTTGGTAATGTTAAATTTCCCCAGAGCTAATTCGGCTTTTCTTATTGCAAGAGCCTTCTCAGCCTCACGTAGTGTTATAGTTGATGGGTCCGTCCCTGGTATAGTAACGACCTCCCTCTTCCTCTTTCCGTCGGGCAAATAATAATCTATGTAGTAGCGATTATCCTTCTTATATACTCCCATAATCAATAACCTCCTTTTTTTTATTTTCTACTTTTTCGATATGACTTCTAATGGATCGACTTCTCGTTTTTCTTTCCCTAAATAAACGCAGTGAGTTTTATTCTGGTATGTGAAATAGGCGTACCAATAAAGACCATGCCCTTTTCCGCCTTTTTTACATTTCTTACATCCACACTTCGTTGGTTTTTGCTGATAGACCACGGCTGGAGGTAACAGCTTTCGAATCCAGTTGTATAGTTGTCGGAGTTCATTGCTATCTAGCTTTTCAATTTGAGTTCTAACCTGCATATCTAACATAATTAGTATGGTAACATAATCCTGCTTTGGTCTCAATATGTTTGTGTATTTGGTCTGTAATTTGGAATGAACTTGACTTGTTTCTAAGAGATATTTAGCTGACCCTATGAACGTTAAACCGTAGTAGACTATCAAGAAAGTATTAAGAAGAGCGAAGGGTGTAAGTGGGCTTTAAGGGCCTCATAATCGAGATCAACGCTACATATACCCAAAATGAAATTATGAAATGTTTTGGGAAGGTTTAATACGTCAGAAGTCACAATCCTCGGGGTATTGCTTTTGTGTACGACTCAAAACCCATCGGTACTAGCTCTTGAGAGACACATAAATACTCAGCGGTTCGAAATTAGAAGTATCTTTTAGGGAAATTAAATTTGAAACTTTAGCCCTGATAATATTTTTATGTGCGGCTGGGCAGAGGAATTTCATTGACAATGCGAGACGAATTTGCTAGAATTTATTTCTACATGAGATTCTTTAGTCTGTTCATCGTATTCAACCTTATCCTTTGCACGACGGGCATCTACTCCGCAATGGATTTGTTTGCAGATGAATTATCAGGCTTAAGTTCACATTGCCATGATCATGAACAAGGTGATGTTCATAGTTCCTTACAGCATGATTCACGTGACCTGGAAATAAACGCCACAGAGAGCCCATGTTACAATTGTTGCTTAGAAGTACTTCCGGGCTCAAATGATAACGGCAATTTTAATGCTACGCCTGCAGTTGTTGCTTTATTGCCGTTTCTCTTAACCGAACATGATCCTGGTATAACACAATTTTTAAATGCGGTATTTACAAAACGACCTCACGGTCCTCCCGATAAATATTTATTACACTCCTCATATTTACTATAGTTCCCTCTAACTTCCGTCCTGTGCTCATTGATAGTTTTCTAAGCTATCAAATAGGGCATCTCTGTTAATTCTTGTTTTTTTACAAAACTAGTAAGTGCCACATAGAACTTTCGATTTAAGGGGTTGTAATTTGCTCATTGTCGATGTTTTGCAATGGAGGAAAATAGAATGAAAGCATTCCTCATTATATTATTCTTTACAGTTATTGCCGGAACTACCGCTCAAGCTCAAGATCCGATTCAAACCTTAACGATTGACCAGGCAGTCGATATTGCCCTCAAAGAAAACCGGAACCTTGCAGCTGCCAGGATGCAAGTCGAAGAGGCGAGAGGGAGATTAAAACAGGCGGGACTCTATCCCAACCCGGATTTAGAATCCAGTTTCGGGTTCGACACTATCTTTGCTAATGACGGAGAGCGGAATTTTACAGCGGGCATTAACCAGCCTATTCCTTTAAGCGGGCGTATAGGTGCTCAAAAGGAAGTCGCAAACGTGAATGTGAATCTCACCCTTTCAGACATCGCAAATTCAGAGCGTCTGCTGGTACAAAATGTTCGTCGGACATTTATAGAGCTCCTTGCAATCGAGGAACAGCTAAACCTGCAGGAAACATTGACAAATCTCAATTCTGAATTGCGAAAAGGAATAGAAGCCGGAATCAAAGAGGGTCTTGCATCGCAGCAAGACCTAAATGCCGTAGCAATAGCCCTACAACAAACAAGACAGGAAAAAGTGGTTCTTACGGCTCTCGGAAAGAGTAAAATTTATCAAATAAATAACCTGATGGGAAAGCCGCCCGGTTTCAAGTTTACTCCGCTGGGCAAACTCGATTATGAGTCGTTAAAGGACTTAAACGATTACAGTGTTGGTACCGCATTTTCACAAAGACCGGATTTAAGATTTGCAGGACTCGATATAGAACGTGCAAAAGCCGATTTAAAGCTGGCAAAGGCGTTACGCTACGATGATATAACAGCGGGGGTATTTTATGAGAACGATCGCCTGGTTTTTGACAGCTCTGGTGGGCAAATCACAGATAATGATCAGCTGATTGGCTTTAAGCTGACTATTCCTATACCAATTTTTGATCGCAAGCAGGGACTTATTGCGGAGGCACGGTCTCGTGAAAATAGAGCGGAAGAGAATTTCAGGGCATTGAAGTTAACAATCAGCCAGGAAGTAAGTGATGCCTTAAATCGAGTGACCACACTCTCAGAATTATTGGGAACTTACCAAACCGGAATTTTAAGGACTGCGGAAGACAATGTGAAACTTGTGGAAGACGGTTTTAAGCAGATTAGAGTGCAAGAGGGATTTTGACATATATATAAACGGAGACGAGAAACAATGAAGAAGCTTTTATTTTTAATAATCTTATTGCCTGTATCTATCCTACCTTTACTCACTGCCTGTCAGCATGAAGAAAAGGCTAGCACAATACATGGCTAGCACAATACATATTGTAACGGGCGATTTTTTCTTCAAACCGGAAACAATCGAATTCAAGGCCGGTCAGGAGGTAAAGATCGAGCTAGTCAACGAAGGGAATATTGAACACGAGTTCATGGTAGGCCGCGGGATGAAGATGGTGGAAGACAAAGACGAAGGCAATGAAGAGATGGATGAAGCAAGTGAAGAGGAACATAAAACATCGGAAGCCGGACACGAACACCACCAGCATGAAAACAGCGAGGGAATGCACGGTACCCACACAGCGGCATCGAGGGGCTTTGAGGATGATTTCTTTGAAGGGATTGATGTAAAGGCCGAAGTAGGGAACGGAGCCCAGTTTATGAGAATGCCAGGTCATGGGACTATGGTTTTACTTAAACCTCATAGTAAAGTCACCATCACCTTTATGGTGCCTTCAGACCGGATAGGAGAATGGGAGATGGCCTGCTTTATCCCGGGTCATTACGAAGCAAAGATGAAGGGGAACGTTATGGTTGAATAAAATCATCATCCATAAAGAAGGGAAGGAGCGCATAGTAATATGAGTATGTATATAAAATTGCTCGGCGAATTGTCAGAAAGTTAGACATTCTTTTCCCGGTCCTGGATAACGAAAGATGTAACTACAGACAAACAAAATATATTATCATGGCATCAAATATGCTCAGCAAAATTATAGAGAAGAAGAGAGAAGCAAATAGTGGGAAAGACAATTTGGGGGATTGATTATGCATATACATGAGATCTTAGGGTGGCACTGGGGAATGTGGATATTTTTTATCATCTTTTGCCTTCTTATCATTTTTGGTATAGCAGCAATTATTAGATGGTTTAACACTACAACCTCGGATAAAGAATCATCGATTGAAATACTTGAAAAGAGATATGCAAAGGGTGAGATAAGCAAAGAAGACTTTGAGAAAATGAAGAAAGAAATAACAGAAAGGAGGAATCAGACATGAAAAGATTAATAATTTCCGTACTAGTTTTGATGTGTTTCGCAAACCTTTCATTTGCTCAGCAGATGACTGAACATGAGACAGGACAAGGACAACAGATGATGGACATGGGGAAGATGAAGAAAAAGATGAAGGGTATGAATGACCATATGAAGAGTGGGATGCACTCAACTATGTACGTCATGATGGTCCATCATATTCTTATGAAAGCTAATACTCTTGATTTAACAGAAGGTCAGAAGAATGAATTAGAGGTTATCAAAGAAAAGTATTTATATCCGATGGTACAAAAGGAAGCTGATTTTAAAATCTCTCATATGAAGACTATGGATATGCTACATGATCCTAATTTTGATGCTGAAAAGTTGAGATCGGAAATAAAAATATCCAACCAAATCAACCTAGATCTCTCGGACATGATGATAGATGCACTCACATCAATCAGAAAGGCAATAGGTTTGGATGACTATGAACAGATGATAAAAATGATGCCCATGATGAGTGGAGGGATGATGAAGAGCGAAGAGATGCAGAAAGAGAGCTCCTCAAGTGAACATGAGCAGCATCATCAAAATGAGTAAGGATTTAATAAAATGATAACGCATAACAAACAAGGAGGTGTTATTTATGAGAAAAGCTAATTTTCTCACAGCCATTGTTATCATGAGTTTGCTTGCTTTCTTCATGGTCAGGGGAATTCCGACGGTTGGTGCTGAGAGTGATGACATAACTACTCTTATACAGACTGCGAACACCCCAGAGGATCATATGAAGATAGCTGAGTACTACAACAAGCAGGCGGAGCATATGGATCAGATGGCAAAGATGCACGAGTCAATGGGCGAAGCATACTCGAAGAGGAGTAAGCCCATGTCAGGAATGGCAAATCACTGTGCAAAACTGTCAAAAGACTCCAAAGAATCCGCCGCTCAGTATGAGGCAATGGCCCAAGAGCACCAACAGATGGCTCATGAAATGATGGATCACGATTCTCATTAGTGAGTCAAAAAGATCTTCCCCGGCAATGAGCTATCAAACATCTCAAACAGCCGGGGAAGATCTTAGACATTGAATATTAGCTCTAACAATTATGAGCTCTGTTGTTAGCTCTGAATATATTGATCTTTAGAACGGTCAGATACGGATTTCAAATTATGGATGATTAGTCATTGAGTTAAAGGAGTAGTTAAAAGACAGATTGATAACAACAAATCACAAAATCTAAAAGGTGAAAATAATACAAATGAAGATCATATGGACGATTATATTAGTAGTTATTCTATTGATGGTTGTTTCTGTAATAGCTGTATACTCCGGTATTTATAACGTTGCCGCTATACAACATCACTCAAATCTTACCGAATGGGTACTTAATAAAACTTTATCAAAGTCAGTTGAATACCATGCAAGAGGTATAAACGTGCCTGACCTTCTAGATCAATCTGCTTTGAAGGTAGGTTCTGTTAGTTATGACGAGATGTGTGCAACCTGTCATGGTGCACCCGGAGCAGATCCATCAGTAATAGGTGAGGGGCTTTATCCTGAACCACCAGATTTAGCAAAATCTGTTAAGCAGCTATCTGCGCCACAGATTTTCTGGATCACAAAAA
>PABJ01000061.1 GCA_002699105.1 Ectothiorhodospiraceae bacterium
CCTCGATCAGAAATGTTTCCCGTAGTTCCGGGCTGATCGGCTGCAGTTCGTGAAGTTGCGGGCCAAACAGATGGCGATAGGTCCCGCCGCTCGGGTGACAGAAGCCGGGAGAACCGGCAGAGAGAACGTATCCCCCCTCGCCCCGGGTCTCGATAAACGTTCCCGGCTGACCACTCTTGCCCGTTTCCGGGTCGATCGTTCCATTGTGGCGAGCGAGCTTCTGATTGCCGCCAACGGGTTCTGAGCAACGGTAGACTACCTGCAGGCCGGGGCCGGGAGTGAGAATCACCGCCACGTTGTCAAAAGCATCAACACCGGCCGTGACGACCACGTTATCACGAAAAGATTCCCAGAATGCTGCCAGATCGGTTCGGTTCCGAATATCGAAATCGATCACTTCCAGATTGCCCGAGACGGCGCCGCAAACTAGACCGATGCCGCTTTGATCCTGTCGGCCCCAGTGCCGGGGGGCTTCATCTTCCGGCATTGCCTCACGCTGATATCGCTTCCAAGGAATCGCGGGTTTCTTGTTTTCAGCGATCGGGATGATGGAGTAGCCGGCCCCGAGAAGCGTTCGGGCCTGTTCCAGTTGCGTCGATGTGGCTTGAGCGATCATGCGTCGTCCAACCGTCCGAAGGTGTAAGAAAACCCCCCTCGCTGTGGACGGTTCAGCGAGAGGGAACCGGGGAAGCTACCCCCCGGCTTTGCTCAAAACGCTTTGAGCGTTGTTTTGAAGATGCCCGCCCCGGTGTTACTACGGATTCACCGGGACGGGCCGGCCATCAGTTGAGCGTGCTGGAACTCCCCCGCAGCGACGGGACAACCGCTGCGATTTATTCACGCTCCCCTGACAGACGTTGATCAGGTCAGGCGGCCTGCTGAGTCTTGGCCGAATCGAACGTTTTTCGATCAGGGCATCCGGCAGCGAGCCACGCTTCCACGTTGGCCACCGTCCATCGCTTAAGCCGACCGAGGCGAACCGGAGCCGGGAGCAATTCTTGAACGTCCATGTTCGCGATGTGACGCTCCGAGACTCCGAGCATCTTCGCGAGTTCAGCAGTGTCGAGAGTCGCGGGTTTCAATACGATTGCCATATAGAGTTCCTGATCAGGGCGCATCGCCCACAAGTCGTGTCGTCGGTGAAGAAAACCGCAAGTGACTCATGAGCGATGCGGTCAGTACATTTGTGCAAGGCGATTCAACAATCATTTAATGATCTCTCTGATCTCAATGTTTGGCCGGCGCGGCCGCCTCGGAGGTGGTGGGGGCGGTGGTTGCCGAGAGGCAAGAAAAAGGTCGAGATCGGACGGTCTGATTCTGAAACGAGGCTTCATGCTCCCCCTGTTGCGAGAAACGTTCGCCGCACGTAACTCACCCTTGCGAATCCAAAGCATTACCGTTTCGTGACAGACTCCTAACGCCTTCGCCACTTCTGATGGAGAAAGGAACTCTTCCATTGTTCAACTCGAAACCCCTCATGGTGATCGCTCTCCCGGCTGCATATTAGCTCATCAAGTCGACGCGAAACGCTTCGGCCGGCAGGGGCCAGAATGCTTATGCAAGTAAATTTGCCTCTCTATAAAGGGGAGAGATGCCGTTTTTTGCATATCGTGAGAGCGACGAAACCGCAGCAGTGATGCGGTGGCTCATCGAAAAAGATGGGAGAATTCCCGATATAAAAAAACGGGAGCCGAAAATCTCCCGTTTTCAATCACGTTTTGGGTTTGCCGTCGATCGAGCGCAACTCACTCACCCTCTTGCGAATCTGGTGGTGCAATTCTTTGTCAGCCAACCAGAACTTCATGCGGTTCTGCCTGTCCGACAATCTGGGAAGCTTTTGGGCGTGAGCCTTGCCGTCTCGAACCATCTTCTTCAGCGTTTGTTCGTGAACTCCTAGGGCTCGCGCAATCAGGGATTGAGTTCCTACGATTTCGTAAGGCTTCTGATCTTCCCATTCTCTCCCAAGCGGTGGATTTTCAGCCATCCATTCGGCGTGATGTCGCTTCGGCTTCTCGGCTTCTGCCTGTGCGGCGTTGTCTTCCACGGCCTGCGGTGTGTCCTCGGGGCCGTAGTTCAGCATTGCGATTCGAAGCAGCCCACAAACGCGGTCGATGGCATTCAGGGCGAATTCCCGCTGGATCGGCTGCAGTTCGGTGCCATCGAGCCGGCGACAGATGAAGGCTAGTTCCATTGCGGGCTGTGCATCGATCGCGAGACTATGCTTCATATTCGGCCGCCCGGCCCACGTTGTCAGAATGTCGGCGAACGATAGCAGTTCCTCGGACTCCAACTGCAGGTGGCCAGCGCCCACCTCCAGATCCTGTTTGACCACTTCTACACGCCACCAATAGGCGTGTAGAACCCACGCCAGACCCTCGGGCGTTGTGCACCGATCGGCCCAATAGTCAGCCTTGCTGAATGGCGTCCAGTCGATCGACTCCAGCAATTCGCGTTCAGCTTCTGCGTCAATCGCGGCCGAATCGACTTCGGAATCTTCGGGGTTCTGAGTCATAGTTTTTACGCTTCAGGTCTCAAGTGCATTGGAATCTGCATTGGATACGATCAGGAACGCGGTTTTTCTAGTGTTCCAGAAAGATCTTCGAGTCCTGTAACGTCCACTCCAAGCCCCTGGAAATCGTCGGTCATCGACGGAATCCGGGGGTTCTTTCTTGGAAACCGGCTCCTCGTCCATACTTGCGGCGACACGAAGGTGGGAACCCGGGAGGTCTGACTCGACCTGGAACTGGTCGACCGGCTTGATGCGTCCGTCCAGTCGCCGGTTATGACCACACTTGAGAAGGCACACGAGTTTGAAGTGACGGACTCCGAGAATGCGGACGCCAGCGCTGAGTCGACTCGGACGACGACGCTGGGATCTTCGTCCCTGCCTTCCATGATCCGGGCCACCGTTCGCAGGTCGTGAGCGATGTCCTCAGACACGCCTGCTGTCAGCCAGCGCCGGGCCTGCTGATAGACCACGGGCGAGGGCGGAAACTCATGCGGCATGAACCTCCACGGCGCCCCGGTCCTCACCACTAGGCGTTGAAGACCTGTCGCAACGAAGGAACACGCCGCGGGGCATCCTCACGCACGAGGGCCAGATCCGGAGCGAGAAGCGCGCATTCCTCATCCGCGACATCACTCGGGGAGGCCGTCCGTGGCTTGCTCATGCTCGCAAGCTGTTTATTCTGATAGAGGACGGCAAGGGAGCTGACGCGATAATCCGACCGGAAGATGGCGCGCTCAAGTATTTCATTCGGTTCGTAAGTGAAAATGCAGGCCACTGATTCTTATGCAAGACGAGAAGCCAAACAGTGTCCGTATAGTACTCTCTCGTGAGAGCCGAAAAGTTCTCCTTGGCGCTATGCTGATGTACGACCAGGGTCCATTCGAAAAAGTAGAAAGACATCGAAAGAGTCCGCAAGATAGAACAGCGCTTCAAAGGATTGAAGATGTCATTTATGCCGCGAAGGAACCCAATACGGGCACTCCTAACACGGCATTGTCCCTCGACGCCGTTTCTGGCCATCGCGAATTCACACTGTCTGCGTTCGAACGTGAACTATTGATCGAGGTACTCGAGGCAGTCTTGAAGGAGGAAGAGGACGACGAGTACGAGCTCGAGTTACTCGTGGGGACCTCTTCAGCCGTGCGGGATTGTCTGCAGATTTTGAACGCGACGAGCTAGTCACGAAGCGTTTGATCATTCCCGAGATGTCGGATGGCGCGGTGGCATTGCCGGGCAAAAACGCGAGCCATGAGATAGTGGTTGGGAGCGATCAAAGGGCATACTACATCATTGACCACTACCATACGTCTATGGAATTCCTGCCTTGAGAGAAACAGTCTCCATTCTAACTTCGGCCAAGCCGCCTTGGCTGCTGCGAATCGCAATCAACTTGCCGGACATTGAGAGGGAACTGCACCGGTTGCGTGCAGACTTTGGATTCGTCACCTGCATGCTCGACGCCCGCAAGATGAACACGGTCAACGGCGTCTTCAAGGAGTTTGCTGCCGCACTTGATTTTCCCGATTACTTTGGATGCAACGGCGACGCATTCAGAGATTGTCTGACGGACTTGTCATGGATCGATCTGGAATGCGCTTTCCCCAGAGGCGTTTGCATTGTCGTAGTGGCCGCCGAAACCCTTTTGGTGGATGAAAGCAGCGAGATCGGATGGCTGTTGGAGTTGCTAGAAGACGCCTGCAAAGATTGGAGTGTAGCAATCGAAGTGGGTGAATGGTGGGACAGGGCAGCCGTCCCGTTTCACGTCCTCTTTCACACTGCGAGCGCCTCATCGGAAAACCTACCAACGGAACTTGCGACCCTACCACTCCCGAAACAGTCGCCGCCTTTTTGAATGCGGCGGGCTTCTTGTTCAAGCTGACGTTGACGGCGGAATCCTTCGGCAAAGGGTTTAGCTTCGATATCCCGATGATGGGCAGGGTGACCTTATCATGTAGAAGCGAGGAGGATAGCCGAATGGCAACGATTCCATATCCATGCGTTGAGTTTCATCGAGAATGCAATGCTGAGATCGGGCAGTCGTGTTTCGATTCCCTCCTTCGCTGGTCGCTCTCATGCCACTGTCCGCTTTGCGGGACGTCTACTGAGTTTGACGAGACGGGAATCCCTCCAGTAGAGATTGGAACGAAGCTCCTCCATGAAAATGGGACATGGAAGCTGTATCTTCAAACCGAAGAAGTCGCGAAAGCGGCCCTTGCCTTGAAGAATGTTCTGCAGTTATCGCCGGCGGATGCGTTAGCCTTAGCTAAAAAGAACAATTCTCCAGTATACTCTGGAACTGCAGTTGAGGTGGAGTGGCTCAAACATTCACTTGCCGGCCAAGGCGTCATGGGACGAGTGGTATCGCCACGTTAGGATTTGCGTTTATGGACGAGGGACAGGATTGCATCGAGCAGCGGGGCAGACATGTCAGGCGTCATTCCTACATATACTCTCAGATCTAGCGCCGATTGACCGGGAATTCCTTGTCGAGTGTGGATCTCGTCGGGTGAAGGCTTTCGCTTGAAGAAGAGCGGCACGCTCGGAGCTGCATTGATTCCATCGGTGGAAATGCATCATGGACCGGAGGAGAGGGGCATGACTGAAAACGAAGCACGCGAGATTGGGGCGCAGTATGCTGAGAGTAATGACTGGATTGGCTTTTCAATAACTGCCGTCCGTCGTTTTCCAAAGGGCAGCTGGAACATACCCGTTGATATGCTAGGCGATATGTGGGTCATCGAAGTTGAAATTCCGGATGAGGAAGGCGCTACTCCTGCAGCACCCTTGCTCTTAATCGATGATGAGACGGGAAACGTTTCCCTCTTCGACACACTTTAGAAGCAGCGTTTCATTCCGGGAGTCGCGAAAGTGGCGTAGGCAGGGCAGGTTGGGATCCGTGACCTCTTCCAATGAAGACAAGTCGGTCGGGTTGGGCTGAGCGGCATTTTTTTAACGCGCGGAAGTTTAATACATCGACAGATGCATGGCCTCCGCCCGAAGAGGACTGAAGATGAGCGAAGCCGTGACTTTTGAAAGTGTTGTTTCGGACACGTTCGATTCGATCATGTTAAGGTACGGCTATGATTTGGTTGCATCCGACGACAGCTATGTGCGGATCGATTCGCATGTCAGTAGTATTCAGCTGCACTATGATAGGCGCCGATCCTTCGAGGTTGGATTGGAGTTTAGCGAACTAGCGAATGGAGAATCCTTACGTCGCACTCCCTTCAACCTTGGAGAGGTCTTTCGCGAGTGTTCGGTTCCAGATGCTGATTCCGCTTCGTTCTTCCAATCAGCTGATATATTGCAAGTTCGGAGATTCTTGGCGTCGGTGGCAGAAACGCTAGTGACCTATTGCGAGCCGGTTCTCAGGGGAGACCATGGTTTTTTCGAGGCGGTCGGCCATCGGCGGTCAGATGAAGCAGCTGCGCACACTCGGCAGATTCAATTGCAGTCGGTGCGTGATGAAGCCGATCTGGCATGGCGGGACAAAGAGTACCAAGCGTTTGTACATCTGCTCGTGAAATTTAGGGACGTGTTATCTGAAGCAGATCAAAGGAAGCTTGAGTATGCCGAAAAGAATCTCATCAGCAATTGAAGCCGCCAGGACAATGGACGTAATCGAAGGGGAACAGGGCTCCAGCGGCGGCGGCCTCCGTGAACGCACGTCACCTCTGGCCGGACGGGGTAGCATCGCCACGAGGAGACGCTCAGCTGACTGTCATCGCGGGGAGGAAGGACTGCGCTTACAAGCATCGTTCTTGTTGGATAAGTGAATGATTGAAGTTGGAAGAGCAGACTGAGTCGGCATTCTGCATAAAAAGGGGAACGTGAGAATCACACCCACTGTGACGGCCATTCGATAAAATGATCTTGATTAAACGACGTCAATGTGATTGTTTGCGACATCTACGGGAGGATGCACTAAAGGATGAGATATACATATTGCAGACAGTGGTTTCGTGGAAAGAAGCGTCCCATTGATCTCTGGGATGAAGACGCTGCACGAAAAGCCCATGGCGAGCGACGACCATATACTGTTTTAGCAGGCGAACCGAGATCCCCAGTCGGTTTCATTGAAATAACCAAGCATTACATCGGAGTCGGTTTCCTGGATGTGGAGCTTCGGGAGTACCTGAGTTACCAATTCCAGGAGCATGAACCGGGAAAACTGTTCCTTACGATGGCCACCCACCGGGAGTTTCAGCGAAACAGTGATTTCGTTTGCCGTGGTACGACTTACTTTTTCAAGACAGAAGGAGTCGTCAGCATTGAAGAGGAGGACTTTCTGGCGGGTACAAAATCGACGCGACAGACGGAAGCAGATGTGTCTTGCAACTGGGAGCAGTATCCTGCATTCAATGCATTCTCGCCTCTGCTCAGAGTCGAGCGGAAAATTCCTTTGTCGGCGAAATAGACAGTCCTCCGATCTACGAGCGAACGAGAACCGCTCATCCGGGACGAGTCAGCACTTCTGAAACTTCGAGAACGGCATCGTCCCAGGGAAGAAAGCCCTAACCGCGATTTCGGTGACTTGCAGCGGGCCTCAGCATCCTGGGTTGACGTGACAGGATCGGCCTCCAGAACGCTTCAGTCGGAATGATCGCAGCACGCAAGGCGGATACCGAGAATGCTTCTGGGGCCACAGCCAGACCAGTTGCCCCTCTGATTCCGGGCGGGGGCCAAACTGCTCGGCCAGCAGCGTCACGCTCCCCACTCGCAGCGGAAACGAGACTCCACTGTGTCGCAGCCGCTGACGCAACTTATAGCCAAGGCAGCATCTGCTGTGACGCGGATTCCGGCGGGCAAATCGACGGTCAACTCATCCAGGCAATGTTGTTCGCCGTCCGTTCCGGGACCGCGGCGGGAATCCCTGATTGCGTCCGTCCCCAGATGCAGCAGCATGGTGTGAAACACTTGCGGGCCGGTCTTGTGCTTGCCCGCACAGCCCAGACCTTCCTCATTGGCCAATCCCCGGGGCGATTCGAACCGTGAGCCGTCCACCGCTAAGACGATCCACCCGGCCAGCTTCGGGGCAACAGTTAAGACCGGCTGGACCGCATATCTTCACTTTGAAGGAGCAGCGCATCCGGACGTTCCGCCTAGTATCCCCGAATATGGGGACAGGTATTGCGGCAACCCCATCTTTGACATTTCACCATTATAGGTTTTGAGCATGTATCATTACTACATCTGGATCGAACTTAGTGAATCATTGGATGAAACAGATTGTGGCCAGCTCATGGCGAAAATTGAGCGTCTCAAGAAGCTCGTCCGGTCCAAGTTGCGTTGCGCACCTGCCGAGCCGTTTCTCAATATAAACTATGCTGAGATCTTCCAATGTACGGGTGGGGCAAACCATCGGAGTACCGATCATGATGCGCTACTGGACGTTTTGGATCATCTTGTTTTTGACCTTCCCGGAAGTCACGGACTGGTTTATTGGTACGACGATGAATTGCCGGGGAAATCGAAGTTCGATGGTTACAGGGTCATTGTTGTAGCACGGGGGCAATGGTATGAGCGGTTCGATCCGTTCCTCTCTCCGAGAAAAGTCGTAGTTGGAGATTAGAAAACGAGCCACGCGCGGTGGCATGGCCAAAGTGAGGCGAGAGTTTGAGTGCCATGCCCACGTCGCGTTACCAGCGTGGGCAGGCACCGGGGGTGGAATGGAATGAGGAGGAACCACTGAATCACTGCGCGCTGGCACGAAAGCCGCGATTCACGAGGCAGCCACAAAGAACGCAAATGGAGAGTTTGCGGATGAGTACGGAGATGTAATCAAGGAATGGCATTATGGACACACTAGGGGAGCGAGAATCGTCGGATATTGGCTGCGGGTGACCAATTCGGCCTCATCCAGTGACAGCGCAATGACGATGCGAATACTCGACCGCGGTTTTTCCAGATTGAGGCGCGTGTGAGGAATCTCAGTCACGCAGACGAATTTCCTGGCATCGATCAGCTTGACTTCCTCCTTGAGAACACGCAAAACTTCTTCGGGCTGTGAGTAGGATTGCGTTCTTTATAGGAGCACCGCGAAAGTGTCGCCTTCACACTTTAGTGCAATGTATCACGCTATCTCAGAAGGAGATTGTGAGAAAATTGATGAACTCGTTAGTGCTGGCGTCGATGTGAATGAAACATCAACAGGAGACGAGTGGAATTTCCTACACATGGCCCTTGTCTCCCAATCACTTCCTCCAAATCTCGTAGCGGTTCGGCACTTGATTGACATCGGAGTTGATATCAACGCAAAGGATCGTTTCGATTGGACGCCGTTGCACTTTGCGGTTCGGTCTGGAAGTGCAGAAGCGGTCAAGATGCTCGTTGACGCCGGCGCCAATGTTTCCACCGGGAACATCGACGAAGTGACCCCCTTGCATCTAAGCATTTTGCAGAAACCCGCAGATCTGGAGATCGTAGAGATGTTGCTTGCCGCGGGTGCCGATCCCAATGCTGTTACCAGCAGGGGGTCGCTTCGCCGATACTTGGGCGTAGCTGTTCGTCCAGATAAAGATGAAATTACGGCACTGCTGGACCGCTACTCGCTCGGTCGGTAACACTCCGCGTGGAGGTGAGATCATTTAGTAATGAACTACTTTTTCTATGATTCAGAGAGTGGCGAGGGCATTGACTTGAGTGAATCGGCTGAAGGGGAGTTGGAAGAGGTACTTGTTAGATGGCATTCAATTGAAGGTCAGCCCGGGTCTTTACTCGGAGTAGTGTGCACGAATGGTACGGTCGTGCAATTCATGTGGGATGATGCGTGTACAGTGACCCTAGACCTTCCATTACGTGAGCGGCATGGATCCCTGCAGAAAGAATCGTCATTCGAAGTATGCGAAGAGACTCTTCGCCTCGCGTTCAGGGGCATGGATCCGCAGGAACTGCTTAACCTTTCGTTTGTCCCTTGGTAGCCGCGATGGGCGGGGAGGCAGCGTGGGAGCAGATGAATGTTTCGGCATGCCCTCATCGCAGAGCAGGGCGGATATGTCGAGCGTCGATGCTGCATTGACCACGAAGCCAAATTGCTGTCAACGGGAGATTCCACGGATCCTTATCTGCCTCAAGTTGCACCATCGCCAGGATTGCGACTCCTAACGCAAGTTTGCGAACATCCTGAGATATCTCTCAATCGAACTGCGGCTGATCATCGCTCGTCCGTGGTAATTGTCCTTCTTGAGGATCCCATCGCCAAAAGTGCAAGAACTACAGCAACGATCAGCCTCGTAGGACGAGTGATGCCGCACCCTTCAAAGAATAGCGAGTCGCGCTTGCCCCTGGAACAGGGGGGGGGGGTTGGATCGCGCAAAGTTGTTGTTAATAGTAACGCTGGTGAAGTATTCTATACTTGGACTCGCTACGGTGACTCCGGTTCTCCCGCATTTGTCCGCATCAGATAGACTCCCATGACTCACCACGGCCGATTGCGAGAGATGCCCATCGAAGCAGTCGAACAGCTATGTCGTGAACTCACCTCCCAAGGTTATTCAGTTTTTGAAGTCGGAAAGCCAACGGATGAAAGGGATTTTTTGCAACAGGCGCGTCTTAAGTATCCATTGGATCCACCTATTAGTGGCAACGTTCATTGGGATGCATTTGCTGACTCAATATGGGGAGGGTTGGATGCGTGCTGCTCCCCCAAGATCGTACTAGTAGTTAGAGACGCAAGCGATCTTCGAAGAAACAATCCAAGCGAATTCGCTCTGGCGATAGATAGTATGTTGGAGGCGATGGAAGGAGTAGAAGCTGAGAAACACGAGGCTGGTGAGGAGGAAGCCTCTATGCTCTTGGTGGTTGGCGAGGCCACGTCATAATGGGACTGGTTGGCGTCGCCGCGGAGCGGCTCACGCGCATCTCGTCGCATCACCGACCCAAGCAAACGGGCGTGCCATGTCCGCATCGCGAAGCAGGGCGGACATGCCGAGCGTTGGCGCCGCGTTGATCACGGAGCGAACTCTCGGTCAATGGGAGATTCCACGAATCCCAAATTGTCTCAAGCTGCCTGATCGTCCGCGTTGAGACTCTCAACCCGAGTTCGCGAACATCCTGAGGTACCACTCAATCGAGTTGCGGCTGATCATCGCCCGTCCGTGGTAGTTGTCCTTCTTGAGGATCCCGTCACCAATCTCCCGGTACGCGTGCGTCCTGCTGCAACGAAGCATCTGCTGGGCCTCCTTAGGAGTGATCCACTTCTGGTCGATCAAGTCCGGCAGCACGGATTCTTTAAGGGCAGGTAGATCTGGAATCCCCGGGCCGGGGAACTCGGATCCGGAAACTCATCATCATCGACCGGGTAGCGGAATTCCCGGACGATGTGCAGGTGGCCCGGCGTGGTGGTCCGTGGGGTCGAAACCATCATCGCTCGCGTACAATCTGACGGAGAGCCCCAAGGGGTCACCGGCGGCTATTCGTCCGCTATCACCTCGAGTGGCGACAGCGGTTCACGTCCGGCGGCCAGTATTACCCGGGAACC
>PABJ01000062.1 GCA_002699105.1 Ectothiorhodospiraceae bacterium
ACCGGCTTGCGGATATTTCAGGGCTTACAGGGGGCAGCCATGCTTGCCGGGAGCTACGCGCTCTTCCGGCAAATCAACCCGAAATCCCGCGCACCGCTGTTCTACCTCGTGATGCTTGTATCGGCGGAGCTGTGGCTCTTCCTGCCGATGCTGCGCTACTACACGCTGGCTGCCGCACTCGCAATGTGGGCCTTCCGGTATTACTTCGCCTGGCTGGATTCCGGCGGGAAAAAGCACCGCATCCCGCTAACACTGTTCTTCATCGCAATCCTGTATACCGACTATCCAACGGCGTTCGTCATCGCCCTATGTGGGTTATATACTCTCTGGAAACACCGCGATCTGCTCGTGCCGTTTCTCGGTATTGCAGGCGTTGCTGTTCTTGCGTTTATCCCGTGGATGGGCATTGTGCTGCAGCAAGTACTCTCGCCCACCGCGCCCAGCGTCGCCACGTTCAACGATAGCCCTGTCTACATTGTGATAAAGCTCGGCTACAGCTTCTATGCGTATATCGTGGGTGAGACGGTGTATCCGTTCGAAGTACTGGGCATCGCGGTCGTGGCTGCACTCGCAATCCTGGCGGGATATGTACTATTCAAGCGCAAGTATCGGGCCTTCGTACCCCGGGACTGGTTTCTTATCGCCACGCCGGTGCTCGGTGTGTTGTTCACATCGCTCATTACTTCGCTGGTTGCACTGCACACTTCGTTTGTCTATACACCCTCCCGCACGCTGTACGCGCTCCCGCTGGTATTCCTGGCGCTGGAGCAGATCACCCGCCGCGTCAAGACGCAGCTATTCACGGTGCTGCTCTCGGCGGTGCTCCTTATCGTATCGGGGTATGGACTATATAATTATATAGCTGGCAGGCATTTCATGAATCCCGTCTACGCCGTGCCCTGGCGGGAGATCGTGCTCGATCTATCTCCCTCGGATGCTGGTATCCTCGCAGACGAGGGCTACTGCTACGGCTACTATGCGGACGAGTACTCGCACCTCTCCCCTCCCCGGCTCCTGAATCACGGACTCGGCATTCCCGTCGATGTGGATTCGTTGCAGCGTCACGATACGCTCGTCGTGCTCCTCACCGACAGGGTCTCCACCTTCCCGACGGTTGCCGGCGAAACCCTCGACTATGTCGAAGCAAACGCCACTGCGACCGATACCTCCTACTATACAATCTACGATCCCGGCTACACCTGGCTGAAACGCAAGCTCCTCAAGAAGGACGGCGGCTTGAAAGCGAAGGTGGCGGTCACCCGGTACCTGTGGAATTCCGGCCGGTAATCTGCCGCGCCCTTGCATCTTGCCTCCCAGCCTTGTAGAATGTATAGACGAACTTCGTTTCAACAATACACGCGCCGCACTATGTCAGATACAGTACGCATCAACAAGATCGATGATTTCACGTGGGAGATACCGAAGACCGGAAGCATGCAGGTCCCGGGCAAGGTGTACGCCAGCGATGCAATGATGAAGGTCATCCGCCAGGACCAGAGTCTGCAGCAGGTGGCGAACGTCGCGCATCTGCCGGGCATCGTGAAGCAATCCCTCGCCATGCCCGATATCCATTGGGGCTACGGCTTCCCGATCGGCGGGGTGTGCGCAACGGACGAGCACGAGGGCGTCATATCACCCGGCGGTGTGGGGTACGATATCAACTGCGGTGTGCGGCTCGTCGGTACGAAGCTCAAGCATGCAGATATCGCGCCGCGCATGAAGGCGCTCGTGAAGGGGTTGTTCGATAATGTGCCGACAGGCGTCGGGGCATCCAAAGCGATAGAGAAACTCTCCCGCGATGAGCTCAAGAAGGTCGCGCGCGAAGGCGCCGGCTGGGCAGTGAAGCGCGGTTTCGGCTCGAAGTCCGATCTCGACCGTATCGAAGAAAACGGCTGCATACAGGATGCCGATCCCGGAGCAGTCGATAACCGCCCCTGGGAACGCGGCGCGGAGCAGGTCGGTACGCTCGGCTCGGGGAACCACTTCCTCGAAATCGGTCGCGTCGAGGAAATATATAACAATGAAGCTGCGCGGGCGTTCGGACTCGAAGAGGACGGTATCGTCGTGTTGATTCATTGCGGTTCGCGCGGATTCGGCTATCAGATCTGCGACGATTATCTGAAGGTCACGCTCAAAGCGACGGAGAAGTACAACATCTCGCTGCCCGACAGGCAGCTTGCATGCGCCCCGCTCAAAAGCAGCGAAGGAAAATCTTATATAGGCGCGATGCGTTGCGCGGCAAACTACGCCTTCGCCAACCGCCAGGTCATCATGTCGCTTGCCAACGATGCCTTCCGCGATGCGCTTGCGGTCAGCGAGTCGGACGTGGGATTCAATCTTATATACGATATCTGCCACAACATTGCGAAGTACGAAACCCACTGCGTTGACGGCGAAGACCGGCGCGTCTGCATGCACCGCAAGGGCGCGACGCGGGCGTTCGGTCCCGACAGCGCGCATATCCCCGACGCATACAAGCCGCACGGCCAGCCGGTACTGATTCCCGGCGATATGGGCCGGTATTCCTACCTTTGCGTCGGGACGGAGCGGGCGATGGAGGAAACGTTCGGGAGTTCCTGTCACGGTGCGGGCAGGCACATGAGCCGCCGCAAGGCAATGAAGGCCAGCAAGGGCCGCGATATGATCCAGGAGCTCAACGACGCGGGCGTGGAGATCATGGCCACAGGCAAGCGCACCATCGCAGAAGAAATGCCCCACGCCTACAAGGACGTCGCCGACGTGGTAGACGTCATGCACAACGCCGGCATCACACGCAAAGTCGCGCGCTTCAAACCCGTAGGCGTGATAAAGGGGTGAGGGGGTATTTGACATTTACCTCTGCAGATATTATAATGTGGTGTTATCTCGCCTCGTCCATGACGGATGTCATGTGACATTGAAGCAGGCAGATTGAAGTACAATAACCACCTGGAGGCTGCTATGTCAAAGCAGAATCACCCGCTACAGTTCGCCCTGAACTACTACAACATTCGTAAAATTACAGGTCCTGAAGACGAAAAGAACCATCGAGATATCTACGTCGGGCAAGCCCCAATTGCGGCAATTGTCGACCTGAGTACCGAAGAGAATGTTCGCGATTACTTACTGGAGGCTGAAGGGAAAAAGAGACGGGTACCAACTCAGGTACATAAGGCGATTGAAGCAACACTCAAAGAGAGACCGGAAAACTTCTCTGTACTTAACAGTGGTGTAACAATCGTTGCCAGAGCCTGTAAGGTTGATGACAAGAACCGTGTGGTATACCTCGAAGCGCCCAGCATCATAAACGGATCGCAGACGAAGGGCATCATCAAAGATTACCTACAGGCGAAGATTGAAGATACTGAATTCGACGTTAACGACACCCACATCAAATACGAACTAATCGTCACCGATGACGAAGATCTTATCGCTGAAATTTCCATTGCGCGAAATTTTCAGAACGATGTGATGACAATCTCAATCGTTGGTCGCCTTAAGCAGTTGGATGAGTTGGAAGCCGCTTTTCAAAAGGGCGATCCAACGGCGAAGCTCAAGAAGTCCGAGACAAAGCTCTCAGAAGATTACGTGAAAACAGAGCGATTACTTCAAGTCATCTGGGCTTTAGTTCCTGAGGAACTTTGGTTTCCCAATAAGGAATTCAACAAGGTCTATACCTACAGCATGAAGACAAAGTGTCTTAAGGACTTCCAAGACATCTATAGTGCTGCCAAGAATCGTGAAAGCTCTACTGCGAGCGGTGACAAGTACGACCACGAGTTTGCGAAAGCGCTCTATTCCTTTTTCCTCGATATTGCATACGAGGCGATGCAGCTATACGAGAAGTGGAAATGCCACCAGGGATTTCGAGGAACACGGCTTCGAAAAATCGAACGAGATGGTTCGGAGATTGTGGAGGTACCTGATGGAATTATCTTCCCAATCATCGCATCGTTCTCCTCCTTCGCAATCAATAGAGACGGCCATTGGAAAATCGAGTTTCCAAAAATTTGGAACGATCGAGAGATCATTGGCGCAGCAGCGTCTGCATATATGAACATCGCAGGTTCGAATCCTTGGAACATGGGCAAGCACAAAGCATGCTATTCAGCACTGTATACAATAACGTCGATCTACAAACGCATTGGACAACAGTCGTAGGATTTGGAAAGCGTGGCGTCTGTTCCAAACACACCGTTCGTTTTTCTCATCGTGTTTCACGCCCGTAGTTCATAAAGCTGCGGGACTTAGCCCCGTAGGGGCGACCGGTTTGTAGTTCGCATACGCACGAACCACCTTCTTTGAGGAATCGCACGTATCCAACGGGATACGTGCGATTCCTGCATTGTCTTTTATGTGAGTTCGGTTCTACACACCGGCCGCCCCTCTGGGGCTTGTGCATCCGGCAGCCTACCCGAAATGTTCAGCGAGGTGTTCGTCATAGAGCATCTCCGCGGTTTCTATCTTCGTAAGGCACACAGCCCCAGTCAACCTGAGACTGTGCGTCCCCTCATTTATCCGTGCGTTTCTTTCGGCCTTTGACGAACCTGTCGTAGCTCTGTCTGATCTCCTTCATCGTCTGTTCTTTCCGCCTGATATACGCCTGCGAATCGTTCAGGTACTCGAGCTCCTTCTGCATCTTGCGGTAGTTTTGGTAGCGCTTCTCGTCCAGCTCGCCGCTTTCTACGGCCGCAAGCACGGCGCAGCCGGCTTCCACTGTGTGCGTGCAGTCGCGGTACTTGCATCCCTCCATCAGCTCTTCGATATCCTGAAACGCGGTTCCGGCCTGATCGCTATCGCCCCAAAGACCGAGTTCGCGCATACCCGGAGTATCGATAAGGATGCCGGCATCGGGCAGAACGAAGAGCGAGCGGCTCGTGGTCGTGTGCCGTCCCCGCTGATCGTCTTCGCGAACCGCAGATGTATGCTGACGCTGCGCACCGAGGAGCCTGTTGAGGAGCGTGGATTTCCCTACGCCCGATGAACCCACCACGGCCGCGGTCCTGCCTTCGGGAATGCGCGCGAGCACATCGCCGATGGAGGTGCCGTTCAACGCGCTGAGCGTCATCACCTGCATCGATGGATCGATCGCCTGCACCTGCGCGGTGAAGGCCGCCGGGTCCTCGGCAAGATCGGCTTTGTTGAGCAGCACGATAGGCTCTACGCGCGCGGCGCTTGCCATCGCGATATAGCGCTCCAGCCGCCGCAGGTTAAAATCGCGGTCCAGGCCTTGCATGATAAACAGCAAGTCAACGTTCGCTGCGATGACCTGCTCTTCATCCTCACCCGCGGCCTTGCGCGATAGCGTTGTGCGACGGGGCAGCACAGCGTGGACGATCGCCTCGTTTTCCGTGTGCGCCATGTACGCGACCCAGTCGCCGACCTTTGGCAGCTCGGCGGGAGAGAGCGCGCCGAAGAGCATCTTGCCCGTCAGTTCGGCGCGGTAGCTGCCGGCTTCGGAGACGATATAGTAATGTCCGCGCTGTTCGTTCGTGACGCGCGCGAGGTGAAACCCTTGCTGGATGTGTTCGGTGGAATGCGGGCTGAAGAAATCGTGCCAGCCCAGTTGGGATAGTGTATAAGGCATGAGAGTGTTTCCTGTAGATATTCAGATTGCAATACGCTGCCATTCCCCAGGCCGTGCGGCGCAGGGGATACCGTCGTTTTGTGCGGCTTTAGCCGCTTACCGGCATGCAATCATAAAACGGAACACTCTCCTTCTGGTGAAACGATCAACATTCGTTTCTCTAATATACGGCCAATCGGTGCGAAGTTTCAAGACGGCGGTATTTGTCATGCTCATGCAGACGATAGTTCTCATATCAGAGCATCCATCTTCAAATCCGTTACTGAATTCATATCATCCTATCCTCTGCTCATTCAACACGTCATATTGCCATCGAAGTGGATTCTCGGCAAGATACTGCTTGTATTCTCTAAGTTCTCGATCGTTTCGAATGATTCGCTCCCAATAGTTTCTTTGCCATAATCTCGTATTAAACCTCCTCCAACTGCGTTCCTTTACGCCATCTGTGTACAACTTGGTCGTAAGGATTTTGAATCGCTGCATCACATCAGCTAATGATAGTCGAGCTGTAGGGGCGGATCCCCGTATCCGCCCATTGGCCGTAATTGGTTCACCGATCTCTCCATCCATAATCAATAATATGCCATGAAGATGATTCGGCATTATTTGAATTCCTTCATTGTGAAAATCTGTGCAATGATCGGGAATCTCTAACCAAATTCGTTCAACCATCTTTCCGGAATCGTTCAGTATCATATCGCCGCCTTGAACCTTGCCGAACAATTCCAATCTATCCTGGATACACAGCGTTACGAAGTATACACCATTTTGTGTGTAGTCGAATTCTTTCAATCGGATTGATCGGCGCCCAGGATGTTTATATGATTGAGGGGGCATAGAGTATATACGTCAATCTGTTTACATTCGTTTTGGGCAGATACAGGGATCTGCCCCTACATATGGACTCACACCATCTCGAATGCGCTGCCATAAACGACGGCGTGTTTGCCGAAGCGCATCCGGATCTCGTCCAGGCCCGCGTAGAGACGCTCCTTGCGCTGAAGGTCCTCGTTGAACATCCCCATTTGATCGTAGTCCTCCACAAAATGCGAGGTGCTGATCCCCAACAGCCGCAGGGGCGTGCCCTCTTCGTACACGCGCAGGAATGCCGCCTCGGCAATGTTGTATATCGTGTGATCGGCGTTGGTATGCTCGCAATGACTGGCGCGGGTGATCGTGTTGAACTTGTAATCGCGCACCTTCAGCGTGATGGTTTTCGCCTTGAAGCCCTTATCGCGCAGGTCCTTCCCCACCCGCGCAGCGAGGTACCGGAGCGTATTGAGGAAGGTCTCCATCTCGTTCACGTCCTCGCGGAATGTATGCTCCGCGCCGCAGCTTTTCTGCTTTTCGCCGATCGTGAAAGGCGTTCGGTCGATGCCGCGGGCGCGCTCGTAGAGCGATGTGCCGTGCTTACCGAACAGCTCGTACAAAATGCGCGAAGGCATCCGCGCCAGATCACCGATGGTGTGAATGCGCATACCGCGAAGCGTGGTTTCCGTCACCTCGCCGATCCCCGGCATCTCGCGAATGGGCACGGACGCGAGGAATTCCTCCTCCTCCCCTTCCGCTACGTGGATGCACTCCCCGCGCTTCTTCCCGACATTCGTCGCGATCTTTGCCACGGTTTTATTGCGTGCAATGCCGTAGGTGCAGGGCAAACCGGTTTCGTCCAGGATGCGGCGCCGCAGACGCGCAGCCCACTCCTTCTCATCGTCGAACACCAGTCCGCACCCGCCGATATCGAGGTAAAACTCGTCGATCGAAGCCTTCTCGCAGCGCGGGACCTGCTCTTCGATCAGATAGGTGACGTAGTCCGAATAGCGGCTGTAATGCCCGTGCCGCCCGTAGAGAAACACCGCATCGGGACAGAGCTGGTAGGCACGGCGGAGGGGCATTGCGGAGTGAATGCCGTATGCACGGGCTTCGCGGGAGCAGCCTGCAACCACGCCGCGTTCGAACGGCTTCCCGCCGACGATAACGGGCTTCCCGATGAGCGACGGATCGAGCAGCCGTTCCACGGATACAAAGAACGTATCCATATCCAGATGCATGCACCGCTGCGCAGTTTTTCCCGGAGAAGGCTCCGTCTTCGCAGGTACCGTCTCAGTATGTGCCGCTTGCTCGTTCATTCCCGGATGCGTGTCTTCCCGATATGCATTTACATGCGTGTTAGCTATTCGACTAACTTACGGAATTCCGGTACTATTGTCAATGGAGGCTTACGTCTACCGCGTCAGCACCATGCGCCTTGTTTCGGTGTAGTGCGGGGTGTGGAGCTTGTAGATGTATGTCCCGCTCGGCAAGCCCGCTGCATCGAAACGAACGCTGTGTTGGCCGGCCGGCCTGCGCTCATCGACGAGCGTGCGGACCTCCCTGCCGAGCGCATCGTAGACTGTTAATCGCACATGCTCGGAGCCGGGAATTGTATAGCGTATCACCGTCGACGGGTTGAACGGGTTCGGGATATTCTGCGCAAGCTCGTACCCGTACCCTGGATCGCCGGGGATATAGGCATCGGTGGTGACCGGTTCTATTGCTATTTCCCACCATACAACACCGCTATCAATTGGTAAGTCAGGTGGATTAGCGGTTCGACCTCCCACTTTTATTTTAATGTCTGCAATACGCCAAACGCTCGGCCTTGCTGTATAGAGCAGCGTCCAACTGACGGTATCAGCAGCAGATGGCTCTATTATACCGTCCCCTACAGCTTTACTTTTTCCTCCGTCGACGACCTTCAACTCATCGGGAATGTAGATAAATGCTGATACCTCTTCAGCCCGCATCGACCCAACGTTTTGTACATAGGCACTGACTTCAAATGGATTCGGCTTGTATGCATCCAACGAATCAATATAAAATAATTCGCAGGGGGCCATCATATGGCTTAACAAACGCGGGTAGGTTACTGCCGGGATGACGATACGCTCCTGGCATATGGAGGAATCGGCATTCCACGTCTTTACCCATACCTCCAGTATATACTCCTTCTCCTCCTGCACGACTGGATGAGTAATTCGCCACGAAACCGTCCCGGTGCGGTTGGGCAATAGAATCGCTGGGGTCGCGGGCTTGGTATGGTTATCCGGTGCGTCCTCTTCGGCAAATGCAAGTCCGGATGGAAGTATCATCGTCACGAACACCGAATCCGTGTGAGCCTGCCCTGTATTTTGCACGGTGGCTGTTACGGTAAAAGGCATCTGGTCATACGCCAAGTTCTGGTAATCAACCTTGATTTCCGGCGCATTTATTCCGCACGTAAGAATAGGACTCATCGGCGGGATCCATATCTTCCAGCAGCTATCGATAGTTGTATGGTTATCGAACGATACAGATACGCAAATCCCTACGCTGTCGCCGGTAAGACGCGGCAATGCCCGTATCCGCCATTCCGCTGAAGACTTCGGATTCTTCCCCGATGCTGGATGGGGCACATCGCCTGGATTGCCTGATTGTATGGTTGAAAGAGGAGAAACAAGCTGGAAATCCGCGGAGTTATAGTCGATTGTGAACCTGGTACTCCGCGCATCTTCATCGCCGGTATTCTTCACCGTGAAACTAACGATGAGAGGGTCCGGATAGTAGCCATTTATGGAACGCAGCCACACGACCTGTGTCGGCATGTTATGTATCAGGATGTGCGATATAACGGGTTGAGCAACAGAGATACTGCAATACACCGATACGGCAATACAAATATGTAAGCAGCGCCATACAGATATAATGCTGGTATCCTTATGAGTATTCACTCTTTGCCCCGTGTTTATCTTAGCCGCAATCTTTATACAACCATCATCGCATCAGGGAGATAATTTCGTTCGTTCTCATCCCTCCTCCGTTGCAGGAGGAGGGATGGAGGCTTGCGTTTACCGCGTCAGCACCATGCGCTTTGTTTCGGTGTAGTGCGGGGTGTGGAGCTTGTAGATGTATGTTCCGCTCGGCAAGCCCGCCGCATCGAAACGAACGCTGTGTTGGCCGGCCGGCCTGCGCTCATCAACCAGCGTGCGCACCTCCCTGCCGAGCGCATCGTAGACGGTTAATCGCACATGCTCGGAGCCGGGGATTGTATAGCGTATCACCGTCGATGGGTTGAACGGGTTCGGGATATTCTGCGCAAGCTCGTACCCGTACCCTGGATCTCCGGGGATGGTGGCATCGGTGGTGACCGGTTCTATATAAAAACAAAGTTCACAGGGCACCGTATTACCTTCATCATCCCCACCAATCACGTTGATACAAACATCTCTGTCCGTAGCAAGTCTAATGACGCGGAACTCCCATGTAGCGGTTGCAGTCTGTCCAGGACCGAGTTCGATATTCACATTTTGACGTCTCGACAATGGATTAACCAGAGCTATATCATCAGAGGGAGAAAAGAATATCTCGAAGTACCTGATCCTCCCATTCGATATCCCTGTATTCTCTACTGTGTATACGATCTCAAATGGATCGGGATCTAATCCGCCATAGCGTGTAGCGCGTATCGTATCCGGCCCCTCTATCTCGCATGCGTAGCTGGCGGGCAGATTAGCAGCGGGTATATACATCTTGTAGCAGCAGTCGATGGTTTTATGGTTATCGAACGACATCGTTCCGCAAATCGTCACGGTATCTGCTGTGGTGCGCGGTAATGCGCGTATCCGCCATGCCGCTGAAGACTTCGGATCCTTCCCAGATGCTACATAGGGCACATCACTGGGATTTCCCGGCTGGGTCGTTGCGATCGGTGATATCAGTTCAAAATCCGCGGGGTCTACATCGATCGTGAACCGCGCATTGCGTGCATCTTCGTCCCCGGTGTTTACCACAAACCACTCTACCTCGAACGGATTGGGTTCGTAATCTTGTATAGTGTCATTCCATGTCAACTCTGTTATCATTCCCCTGGGACCGCAATTTATAATCGGCAGGCGCGGAATAATGCATATTTCCCCGTCAACGGTAATGCTGCGGAAGCACCCGCCGTGTTGGAATACCCAGTCGTTGAGTTCCAGCGCCACGCACGTTGTGTCGTCGGGATTCATTGTATTGAACACGAAGTCGGCCATGATCCCGCTGCCGGAAACAAGCATGGTATCGTCTATCGAAAGCTCGATGCGGCCGGGGGTCTTGGTAATCGCCACGGGTTTTCCGTGGAGAAGGTGATGGGGGTCGGTTTCCATCCGTACAAAGGTCACGGGCGTATCGAATTCAATTACGAAGCTGCTCGGCTGGAATACCTGCTCCGGCACAATCGGCGTGCGGAGTTCCAGCGGTAAGGAAACCTCGAGTTCGCTCTTCGTCTCTATCTCCCCTAACGCGAACGTCACAGGCGTAAATGTCGAGGTATCCTTCGGAGCGCGGTACGTATGTGTACCGCTATCCGTGCCGTTGCAGACATCGATTAGCTGCAGATCCACAGTGCGCTCCGTGCCGTTCATACATTGCGCCTGGTATGTAATAACGCACTCATAAGGGCCTTCGAAATTGATATTAGTCAGCTTTTCGTAAAGCTCTTTAATCGCGCCCTCCGTGGGGTTTTCTATATATTCTCCACCGGTGCTATCCGCTAACGCCTGCAGCGGGGCAGCATTCGGGTTGCCGACGCCAACAACGTAGATCTTGATGCGGTTGCGGTTCGCCAGGGCGATTACCTCTTCCTCTGTGCGCGATCCGCTGCCTACATCTCCCGTCGAAAACAGCACCACAGCCGGGCAGGGATTCGAGCCCCCTGCGATGATCTCCTGTAACGATCTATACACGCCGCCGTACAGGTCGGTGCCGGACATGATCGGAGTGGACTGGATCGCACTCACCAATGAGAGGACACTAGTCGTCATCGACAATTCCACTGTGACCTGCGAACCGAACCATAACACTGCTGCCTCGTCCTGCATCGTGTCGAACTCCGCGACAAGCTGTTCGGCTGCGGTCTTTGCCTCTGCAAGCGGGGCATCCATCATGCTGAAACTGGCATCCATCGCGATGGCTACGGATGCAGGGCATTTCTGGCGCGGATCGGGGCACCAGAGCGTGAACTGCTCCAGCTTCGTGCCGTTCTCGAATACCGCAAAGTTCTGATTCTTATCGAACGCGTACAGTGGCTGCCCATCGCAGCTAACCGTGAAGTACAGCTCGATAGTGGGCCAGTTATTTATCACCCGTTTGAAATCCAGTACCGGCTGGGCAGCAGCGCTCTGGATGGTCAGAATTGTAAGCAGGGAAAACAGTATGCCTCGCACAGCATACAGCGGGGTGCGGATTTGATTGACGCGCATAATTACCTCTCCTGTACGATATAGAGCCGGAAAGAGAATATCTCTATCATGTAAACACCTCACCCCGGATAAAGTTACAAAAAGAGACGTTATTCCCGTTTGTGGTTGTATGCTATCATCAGGCAGGCGGCAAGTCTATATAACATTTACATATATGTTATATATGCGGAACACAGGTACCGGGAAGCGCAGCCCTTTCAGTGCGTGGCTCCCCCCTCTTCACAGAGGAGGGACAGAGCCTACCGCGTCAGGACCATGCGTTTTGTTTCGGCGTGATGCGTGGTTTCCAGCTTGTAGATGTACGTTCCGCTGGGAAGCCCCGAGGCATCGAACAATACGGTATACTGCCCTGCCGCCTGGGGCTCATCCACGAGGCGGCGTACTTCCCGCCCGAGGGCATCGTAGACCGTGAGCTTTGCGCGGGTATCTTTCGCGAGCGTATAGGAAATGCGCGTCACCGGGTTAAACGGGTTCGGCTGGTTCTGCTCAAGCGCGAAGCCCGCTCCGCCCTGCAGCGGTACAATACACTCCCCGCTTACCGTCACCATGCCATCTTCGAGGTTGAGGGCGATATCGCCGTGCTTATCGTCGTGGAAGCTGTTCAGCGTTGTGAGCATGGTATTCCCGTCCACAGTCGCCACAGCAATGAAGGATAGCGCCGACTGCGCATAGTTCATCTCCTGCTCCGCGCTGCCGTAGACTGCCTCGAAGATGAGATAGACGAGGACGCCTTCTTCTCTTGTGGCAAGCGGCGAGCCGGTGGTGAGGTCTTCGATGCGCACAAGTCCGGAACCGAGCATCGAATGCCGGGGGCCGTTCCAGCCGTGCTGGGTGAGCGTGCCCTCGTTCGTTGCGCCGTAGAACTGCACGATGTCCGGATCAAACTGCACGTTTATCCTGTAGGTCTGCACCTTCGCGGCAATGGTAGGACTGATGAAGACCGGGACATAGAGCTTATCGCCGTACTGCCCAACCTGATCGCCCGGTATGCGCAGGGTTGCAACGCGGTCCGCGCCCTGAACGAGGATGGAATCCACGCAGTACACTGCCGTTGCATTGCGCGACGAAACCTGCACGCGGAATGCGCGCATCATATCGACCGGGAGCCGGACAGGCCGGAACCGGAACGTGGCTTCACCGCTCGCCCCGATCTGGATATCGCCCGGGGTTGCGTCCTTGCGCGCGTTGGGTTCGTCGAGCGTGACGCCGTCCGGAGGCAGTACAGTCACAGCGACATCGTTCGCACGCGCATCGCCGACATTATATATAACGGTGCGGAGATCGAACACGGAGTAGTTGCCGTTCGGAGACCGCCGTCCTTCAAAATCCCCTGTGTCCATATCGAAATGCAGCACACCATCGTCCAGCGCTTCCGGCATGAACAGCACGTTGCAGTCCAGCACCGGGGTACCGACTGCAGGCACGTAGACCGATACGATACAGTCCGTCTGCGGCAGATCGTCGCCCGAGACAAGAATGCGGAGTTCGCGGTCGCCGCCGATGGCAAGTGGAACGGCATTCACCTGCCACGATACCGTCATCGACTCGCCCGACGCAAGCTGATCTGCGACGGGCTGCACGATGGGCGGCAGGACGAGGAGATCGTTGTTCCCGTAGGCCGTTAGCCGCGCGGTAACGTTCGTTGCCAGCCGCTCGCCGTTATTGGTCACGGCTACGGTCACATCGAACGGCGCATTTTCATAGCCGCCGCGCTGCGTATCGGCAACGAGCGAATCCACACTGCTGCTGCATCCGAGATCGAGGAACGCGGTGGTTGCCGCCGCGACGCGCAGTTCCGTGCAGCAGTCGGCGTTGTTGCCGTTCTCATCCACGACGCTTGCGCAGAGATCGGCAAGCGCTTCCACCACCTTCGCAACCGGCCTGACGAAGAACTCCACGGTGATGCTTTCACCGGGAGCGAGCGACGGAATCGCCCTGAGGTTGGTTCCACCTTCCAGCGTCAGGCGCTGGTGGAGCCGCACGGAGAGCTCGAGATTCCGTCCTGCCGATTCGCCCGTATTCGTGACCGTCACCCGGAAGCTAAACGGATCGGGAATGTAGCGGCCGGTCATATCGTCGAAGATCAGCTCCGGCGGCGCCGAGCAGGTGACCTCGTAGGTCGCGGCTTTCGCGGGCGGGAC
>PABJ01000063.1 GCA_002699105.1 Ectothiorhodospiraceae bacterium
AAAAAGTGAAAGATGTGATCCTGGAGAAACTCGCTGTTGTCCAGGACTCAGACTAGGATTCCAGCCCCGTAAGCTGGAACTTCAGTGTAAACGTGGTCCCGGCTCCCTTCTCGCTCTGTACCTCAACCTTCCCTTCATTCATATCCATGTACTGCTTTGTCAGTGCTAATCCCAATCCCAGGCCTTCGAATGGACGCGTGTATCCTTCTTCTTCCTGGCTGAAGATTGTGAACAGCTTCGGGATGTACTCATCGGATATACCCACGCCGGTGTCTGCAATATCAATGCAGGCCAGATTGCCCTGACTGTAGGAGCGGATGACAACGCCGCCTTCCTCTGTGAACTTAATCGCGTTCTCGACCAGATTGGTGATCGCCTGTTCGAACGAATACTTATCGACGGTAATAATGGGAGACGAGCCTTTATTTTCGAAGGTCAATTCCACGGGTTTGTCAGCCACCAGCCGCTTCATTTGGTTGGAAAGCTGCTGCACGGCCTCGTGAAGAACGACCCGCTCCTTTTTTGCACGATACGTTCCGACACGAATACTGGAAATATTGAGGATATTTTCCACCGTTCGCATAAGGCGGTACCCGGCCTGGTCGATGCTCGTAAAACACATCTGGAGATCTTCATCAACTTCACCTTCCAATGTCTCACGGAGGAAGTTCGAATAACCCATGATGACGTTCAGCGGAGTGCGGATCTCATGCGACATCATCGCGATGAAATTATCCTTCAGCCGGTCGGATTCCTCGGCACGCTCCTTGGCTGTACGCAGCTCCTTCTCGGCCTCTTTCCACTCAGACATGTCTCGAATCACTGTCGAGAAATACAGAAGATTGCCGTGACGGTCCTTGTGTGCAATAATCACCTGGGATACCGGTACAATGCGCCCGTCTCGGCACTTAATCGCGGACTCGCCCTGCCAATGTCCTTTACGAATGGCTGTCGGTAAGCCTTCACCAGAGATCAGATCGTTTGCCCAGTCCGGCGTGTACTCTGTCAGATGCACGTTGGTCAGGTCTTCCGACTCAGGGATTCCGATCAGGTCTCTGCCTGCCATGTTCATGAATGTTGTCATCCCGTTCGTATCGGCCATAGCGACAACGTCGCTTGTGCTTTGAAGGATTTCGCCAAGCCGTTTGTTCGTTTCCTTCTCGGCTAGTAACGCACGCTGCTCTTCCTGTGCCTGCAACGCTCGATGCACGGCCGGTACCAGCCGGTTGATATGGTGCTTGATGACGTAGTCCGTAGCCCCGTGCTTCATCGCATCAATCGCAACCTCCTCGCCGATCGAACCGGATACAAAGATGAACGGGATCTCCGGCGCTTTTTCCCTCGCAAGCTCCATTGCAGAAACTCCGTCGAAGGCAGGAAGCTTATAGTCGGCAAGGATCAGATCGAAGGTGTCGTTGTCGAGTGCATCCACGAATTCAGGTCTTGTTTGCACAAGCTTGATCTTTGCATCAATGTCGTTCTCTGCGAGCAGCAGCTGCACAAGTTCAGCATCGTTGCTGCTGTCTTCGAGATGTAATATGTGAACAGGTCTTACCATGTACATTGCGAACCAATCAACCTCTACTTGTTCTTGCCGACTCTTACAACCTCCGTTTGCTTCCCGGCGGGGGTTCGTTCAGCACACCCCAGAATATGCCCAGATGCTTGATTGCCTCTGTGAAATTTTCGAAATCCACAGGCTTTACGAGATAGGCATTTGCGCCGTTATGATAGGAGCGGGCCAGATCGGATTCCTGATTGGAAGATGTAAGAATGACCACAGGTATTGCTTTGAGGTCCGGATCCGCTTTCATCTCTTCAAGCACTTCGTGCCCTGTTTTCTTGGGAAGCTTGAGGTCCAACAACACAACGGCAGGATTACCTTTCTCACGATCTGCATACCTACCCTGGTATCGGAGATACTCTAACGCCTCAGCGCCGTCCTTTGCAACATGAAACTCATTAGCGAGGTTGCACTCCTTCAGGCCTTCGATAGTCAGTTCGACATCGTTTGGATTGTCTTCGACGATTAAAATGCTACGTAACATGTTGTGCATCCATTGTTATTGGCACAGCGAAATAAAATGTGGCCCCTTTTCCCTGCACGCTTTCTGCCCAAACCTCGCCATCATGCCTATCGACAATGATCTTGCGAATGTTGGCCAACCCTATCCCCGTTCCTTCGAATTCCTGGTTCGAGTGTAAGCGTTCAAAAATACCGAATAACTTGTGCTTATACTCCGGGTCGAAACCTACCCCGTTATCCTTCACAAAATACACCTGCTTTCCATCACGATCCTCGTGACCGATTGTGATCTCCGTTCGTTCACGGTCTCGTGTGAATTTGAGCGCATTAGAGATAAGATTCATCCACACAAGCTTAATCATTGTCGGGTCGCCTTCAAAATCCGGGAGTTCTCCTATTGTCCATTCTACGTCACGATCTGCAAGAACGCCTTCAAGGTTTGTGATGATATCATTGATGATTATATCATTTCGTACCGTGCCTTTCTTCAATTCTACGCGTCCCATGCGTGAGAACGAGAGCAGATCGTCGATAAGATGGCCCATCTCGGTTGATGCAGCCGTAATCTTGTCAAAGTACTTCCTCTCGGATTCCTCAAGTTTATCGTACACCTTGCGCTTCAGCAGATCGGAGAAGCCAGATATGTGGCGCAACGGGGCCCGAAGATCGTGTGAGACCGAATAACTGAACGACTCCAACTCCTTGTTCACCGAGGCGAGATCGTCGTTTGCTTTCGCAAGCTCGGCCGTGCGCTCATCGACGCGCCGCTCGAGTTCCTGATTCCAGGCAAGGATCTCTAGTTCGAAACTCCTCCGTTCCAAGGCACTCAAGAAGATGAACCCCGCCAATTCTAATAGTTCTATGGTCCGCTCCTTGAAGGTGTGCCTGAAACCGATAGCATTGAACAGCAATGCACCTTTGAGCTCGTCCTCAATGTGTAATGGAACCATGATGAAGGATTCGATGCCGATCGCCTCCATCAGTTGTACCTCTTTATTTGCCCGTTCTGGGAGATCGGACACTTTCTCCACGATAATCGTCCTATTGGCCTTCAATTCCTCCAATACATAGGGAAGTTGATCCTTACCGTACGGTGCACTCATCGATGCAGGCGGCTCGCTGTTGTCCTCACTCCATCTATGGGTGAAATACAGTGCATCATCGCCGACACTGTATCGAATGACGTGAGACCGGTTACAGCCAATGACTTCGGAAATCTGCGCCAGCGCTTCGTTAAGATGCTCGTCAATCCGTTCGGCCCGTACAGAGATGAGCCGTGTAGCAATCTTGTATAGGAGATTCTTAAACTGCTCATAGTAACTGATACTGTTGCTCATGGCCCTGAGTGCATCGAGGAGTTCCGTCGATTCGGTATCCTGAGGGGCAACGTCAATTTCGTGTTCCAATTGACCTGATGCGATTCTCTTCGCAGTTGAGATCGCCTTCTCTATCGGTCTGGTTGCAGCATTGGCAATCCACATGAGCAATGGGAATAAACCGAGCAAGCCGAGAGCAGCAATAAGAAGTGTAGGAAGCAACGCTTCCCTTGTCGGCGCGATGATCTCCTCCTCACTCACCTGCGCCATGAGGGTCCAATCACCGAGGTCTATGTGTGTGCCCGCATAGAAGTAATCTTTCTTCAACCGCGGATCTTTCATCTTTGTCACGTACACGGAATCATGTTTGCGTATCGTATACAGGGAGAACAGCACCTTTTCATACAGCGAATTCTCGATTGTGTGGGCTATCATCGATGTGTCGTGGGTAGCGGCAATGATCCTGCCCATGCGGGAGACGAGAATATACTCTTGCGTATTATAGACCCTCCGTTGGGAGAGAAACTGCCGGATTTCACTTAACCTTCTATCGATGCCTGCAACCCCGGCAAATCTTCCATCAATTTGAATGGGGCTGACATGTTCAATGATCGGGGAATCATTGTAAAAGTACGGCTCGGTGATAAACCCTCTATGCGTACTACCGTGCAATATGTGTGCTAACCTCAGCGTATCCATATTGTAATACTTGCTCGGTTGCGACTCTTGCTGAAGACCAATGGCCTCAGTGTAGTTGCCCTCATAAATCAGCTTGACACCTTGATAATACAAGCTGGAATCCATCCCAATCGAGGATTCGAGAGTCAGAGTATTAGGCTGTACGCGATCCCGTTTCCAGTACGGTATAAACCTGCCGGTGCGTGTGAGCCCCGGCTCCCCTATCAGACCGGCAAATTCGGCGTCTCGTCCGTCGGCATCAGGTTCGTAGCAAATGTAGGCGCCCTTATAACGTTCCTTGCTCTCAAGTACTGCATGGATGTATTCCAATGTCGTGAATCGATTGCCAAACATGCCCTGCTCTTGTGCAACTGCCATCATGCGTGCAAGGGTAAGGGCTTCAATGTTCTTGTTGTTCAACTCTTCGGCGACATCGGTGACGTTGAGCTGCAGATTCGTAATTGCATTTGATTGAAGGCTGTTATTCAGAGTTATCACATACACCACGAGAATGAGCCCGAGAATTGAGATCACGGACAAATACACGTAGGTGATAACCTTACCACGAATGGTTTTTGTGAATCTGAACATAAGTTGTAGATACAGCTAACAGTTGCCAGTAACATTGCGGAGGTGCGAACATAGCGAAAGGATCGCCTGCGTCCAGGCGCAAGGTGCTTGTCACTGATGTGGCTATGAGAGACAACGTAACCCGCACATCGTTCATCACCGGATCAGGCGAGCTCTGAGCCAGGAAGGCAACCGTTATTGGTGCGCAAAGCTGAGGTTTGCGCGGAGGGAGTTCCGGCACATACAGCTAGCATCATCGCATTTGTGCAATCAATAAGTGCCGTATGATGCCAGACTTATACCTATATACACAGTGGGCCGTCCAAAGTCAAGTAAAAATAGAACCTCCTCGTCTTGAACCGTTAGTAAAAGCTGCAACTGGTAAACTATTCGCAATATGACAAAATCCCCGGAATCGTTGGATGAAGGCGTAAAACATAGCCAGTACGCGTGTACAGGCAACTAGATAGAACAACATGGACCAATGGAGGCAGCAGATTATGTTTGTGTAAAGATTATGTTGCCTAAATGTTAGCCCGACCAACCCCTGATATTTTACAAAGTATCCTATTTTATAGGGTAACATCACTTCATCTGATTTGCTACATTAAGGCATTACCAAAACCAACGCGATATTCACATCTTATGGTGACCAACAAATTACGACACACAATACCGAGGCAGGTGCAACTTTCACAATCTTCATCGACACTACAATTTGACAATGTGAAAAATGCTTTGTAAGTTGCAGCGTATATCATTGTACTGAAACTCTATCCATATCACACTACGACCAACACGATGGAAACCATCCTCAAACTCCGTGAATCAAAATGGACGTATATCGCCATTTTGGCGGTGTTGAACCTCATCATTATCCTCGGTGCCTGATTCTCCATCCGAGTGAGCTTTCCGGATCCATCTGATATTTTCGGCATTACGACTCACGTAACTACCCGAGCGTCTCAACCATATTCCCGATATGCGGTGAGAACCAGAACGCCGACTGGGTGTACACCAGTATTTCATGAATGCATGCGTTGCAGACAGCAGGCAATCACTGCCTGAATCTTGCCTGTCTGCCTTCCACAGGGTATATTTCAAAGCCAGATTGCGAATATTTACCGAATGCATGAAGCCGAACAAACCCCTTCACATCGCTATCATCGTGTGCGTTGCAGCCCTCTTCGCAGGCTGCAGCACGTCCGTCCGTTACATCGTCCCCTCCGACCTTCAATCCCCAGAGAAGACCGAGCAGACGATCGCCAAGTACACCTCGGCCCTGAAGGGAAAGACAGTCTTCATCGATCCCGGTCACGGAGGCGAGGATAGATCGGGCGTCAGTCCGAACGAGGAACTCGTCGAAGCGGATATCAATCTTCGTGTGGCCAAAAAGCTTCGCGATTATCTCATGCGCGCCGGTGCGAACGTGATTATGTCACGTGAATCCGACATCACCGTGCCTCTGGCCTCCCGCCCGGAACGCGCGAACGCCTCGAATGCCGATTTGTTCATTTCCATTCACCACAATGCCGCAGGAAATCCGGAAACGAACTATACCACGGTATTCTACCACTCGAAACCCGGCACGGCCGCATACCTGCCATCCAGCCACGATCTGGCAAAGTTTATACAGCGCGACCTCGCCTATGCGATGCGCAATCCCGGCCCCCTTGCGTCGTTCGATGGCACGATGTCGGACTACCTGATCTATCCCGGGGAGGGCTTTGCCGTCCTCCGCGATGCACAGATGACTGCCGTGCTCGTAGAATGCTCGTTTTTCACAAGCACCTACGAAGAACAGCGCCTGAAAGAGGCCCTCTATAATGATATCGAAGCGTGGGGCATCTTCCACGGGATCGGGAAATATGTATTGGCAGGCATTCCCAACATCGCCTTCGAATCCAGCCGCATCTTCACTTCGAATACCCCGAAGATCGACCTGCATGTCAGCGACGAACATGGCATTGACGATCAGTCCATTAAGGTATTCATCGACAATAAAGATCAGGGATTTCTGTTCAACAAAAACTCAGGCACCATTGAAGTGCAAACCCTGCAGGAGCTCTCGCCGGGGTATCACTTGTTAAGTGCGCAGGTCAGGAATCTGAACGGTAACTCCGCCGGACCTTTCGGCGAGTACTTCTCGATCGGAATACCTCCTCACACGATCCGGGCGGTAACAACGCCTTCATCCTTGCCGGGTTCCACAGAGGCATTGGCAATAGTGCGGCTTGAAGCCGTCGATAGCCTCAATCGGCCATGTGCAGATGGAATGCCTATCCACTTTGAGACCTCCACTGCGATAGATACGGTGCTGCATCTCAGGGACGGCCGCGCATTTATCCAGCTCTCGCCCGACGGCAGCGGCGATATCGGCTTCCGGGCATGGAACGGCCCGGTGGCAACCGAAGGCCAGATCCGCACGGACGATTCTTCGCCCTACACATACGGCTACATCGTGGACCATGAAGATACGCCAATCCCTTACGCTACGGTGCGGCTGCCGGGAGGCACAAGCATTGAGGCCAGCAATTCCGGGGCGTATGTCCTCTCAGGCCGCAGGGTCGCGGGGTTGGAAGCGGTCGTCTCGGCAAACGGGTACTTCAGTAAGCGCATTGCAATCGAAGATCGGATGAAGCAGCCGCCGATCGTACTGCAGCCCGTCGCACGCGGTACGCTGCGAGGACAGACCGTCTTTGTGGAAGCAGAGCGGCCGCTCTTCCTCGGCAGCGATTCGACGAAACAGCATCTTGCAGCGCAGTCTGCAGGCCTCCTTACTGAGCTGCTGCAATCATCCGGCGCTCAGGTATTCGACCTTACCCACACAGCATCGCAGGAAAGAGATTCCCTGCTTTCGGCTCATCCGAATGCTATCGTGCTCCAGACGATTCTTGACCGCAGATATAACACGACCATTCTACGAAGAGGACCGCTCGAGTCCTCGAGAGACTTATCCCGGCACATAGTCGATGCGCTTCGCGACCACACCGACCTGCGGATTCAACAAAACGTACCGCGCATCTGGGGTTCGGGCGCTCTCAGCGAGCACACGCAAGTATCGGTATCCTTCCCGGCTCCCGGCAGGTGGACGTATGAGGAATCCAGAATACCGCACACCGCCTGGACAGCAGCCTGGGGCATCTATAACGGCATCCTCACATCGGTCGGCTACGATATGAAAGGCACCAAGCTTGTTGAGGCCAACGTCGTTGAAAAGGAATCGAGGAATCCCGCGTCCTATGTGGAGGTCGTGCTGAACGGAGCCTTGCGCGGTATCACCAATGAAAAGGGTGTGGTCCGATTCTATGGCGTCAGCCTCGATCACGACGATCTAGCCCCGGTGGAGCCTGGGCTGTACGAGATCACGGGAGTGAAAACCGAAATTCTGCACTAACTCATACACCGCCGCGCAGCGCGTTCATCAATGCTCAATTATATCTGGCTCGGTTTAGTCGCAATAGGTATCCTTACGGCCGCCGGACGAGATATTTATAACGAGACGACAAACCGCTACGCAAACGGCGATGAATGGGAGATTATCGCCAGCGAGGATATCGACGATTCGGTATCGGATATTCAGCATGGGAGCGTCCTGCTCTCCCCGCCTGCACAGATTTATCAAGACACCTTGCGGTTCCAGGCGGATGTCCGTAATGTGCGTGCTTCGAAACGGCGGATCTCTCTTCTGGTTACCGATGCGCATCCCCCTGCAGTGAAGGAGATCGCCGAGGCGCAAGGAGATGGGGACAAGCTCGCAGGTTACGCCGAATACCGGAAGGGCGCCTGGCGCTTTACGCACGATGAGGTGCGCTTCGTCTGGATGAAGCGGATCACGAATGCAACCCTGGAGGCAGCAGAACTCGCCGTGACCATCGCGATAGGTCTCATCGGGATCATGGCCTTGTGGCTGGGCGTGATGAAGGTCGGC
>PABJ01000064.1 GCA_002699105.1 Ectothiorhodospiraceae bacterium
AATATCAGCAAAAGCCGATTCTGCACTTCGAGTCCTCAACAAATCAAACCACCTATGGCCCTCAAGAAATAATTCCCATCTTCTTTCTTCAAGAATGACGTCTCTTGTAATTGAGCCGGCAGGTATTGATGCCAAATCAGCTCTTGCCCTAACGAGGTTAAAAGAGTTTGCACCTGCAGTACTTAGTGAACCATCAGCCATCAAATCTGCTTCAGCATGAATTAGAAGCAATTCAGCATATCTTAATGCTTTAGCATCTAGATCACTTGTTCCAGCTACTCTGTCATAAGATTCGCTCCACCAAAATTTCTTTGGCCCTCCACTATCCAATCGACTCTCAGCCCTTGCTGTTGCACTGTTATATTGTCCAAGAGTATCTCCATTAACTGTTACTACATCATCCCCATTGAAGAACAGTGAAAATCGTTTCCTAGGATCCGAGTCAGACCATTGTGCTTCAATTGATTCGTATGTATGAATCCAACCAAAGCCCCAAATATTCAAATTCCGATCAAGACGAGGGTTTATCGCCATCTGAAACAGTTGAGCTACATTCCCATTATTCCATCCTCCTGAGCTATAGTGTTGAACAGCGAATATATCCTCTGAACTATTTTGATTTCCCAATGACCATAGATTAATCAGATCTTCTAACGCAGTTGCTCCTGGATCATCAACAAGGGAGTATGTTCCGGAATTTATCACTTCCAAGGCTTTTTGTTCAGCTATTCCGTACCAACTTGTATTACCTAACTCATCTGCTCCAAACAAATATACCTTCGAGAGCAATGCTGTTGCAGCCATGCTTACTACTCTTCCAGCTTCAGATTGAGTTGCAGGTAATAAACTTTCAGCTAACTCAAGTTCAGAAATTACAAGGTCATAAATTTCAGTTGCAGGTGTAACCCCTACCGTAAATCCGGCTGGATCCGATGATGGTTCTAATACAACTGGGACATCACCAAACAGGAGAGTCAACAAGAAATATTCATACCCTCTTAAAAAATGTACTTGGCCCAGGTAATTATCCAGATCAGTTTGTGCAATTCCATTAATCTGAGGTGCCCAATAAATTACCAGATTAGCTCTGTTGATAGCCTGATATAGACTGGCATAAAAATCCGTCACAAGCCCGTGGGAAGGTTCAAAATCAAAATTGTCCCATGTGCGATATGGTGAATCCGCAATTCCATAACCATTATCAGACAACACTTCCAATCCAACCATATCTCTCGCCCATAATGAATTACCGTTTGTAAGTCCTGCATAAGCTGCAACAACCGACAACTGAACATCACGTTCAGTTTTAAAGAAATCTTCACCTGTTGGCCCAGTAGGATCTTTCTGCTCAAGGTTTTCTTCACATCCTAAAAATGTTCCAACTAATAAAATAATTAATATTATTTTTTTCATTTGTTTATCTATTTAAAAGACTATAAATCAAAATGATACTTTAAATCCGATAGTAAATTGACGTGTATACGGATATTGACCACGATCAACACCAGCCTCCTCATTATCACCACCTGACCTTAGACCTACTTCAGGATCGTATCCAGTATATTTTGTCATTGTAAACAAATTAGTCGCCGTTCCATATATCTGAAATTCACCCAAACCTATTGGGTCTAATAGCTGTCGGGGTAAACTATAGCCAAGTCTTAAGTTCTTTAATCTGACATACGATGCATCTTCCACTCTATAGCTAGAAGTTCTACCATTTCCATTACCTGCAAGTCTTGGCTGTGTTGTTGATGAACCCTCACCATCCCAAGCTTCAAGCCTTTCACGTGTCGTGTAATCATTCTTGAGTGTATTTACAACATTCACACCATGAACACCTTGAAAAAAGACGGACAACAAAATTCCTTTATAGCTAAAAGTATTTGTTAATCCCCATGTAAAGTCAGGAATTGTACTTCCAATTATTGTTCGATCCCCATCGTTGTCTATGAATCCATCACCATTAAGGTCCTTGAATCTAAAATCACCAGGTGATGTTGAGCTTCTCATTGTGACACTATCTCTGGCATTAGTATCATAAATAGGATTATTGTCAGTATCAAAACCTAGAAGGGCCTGATCTTGATATGCATGAGCATATACTTCATCCCAGTTTTGAAATATTCCATCAAGTTCAAATCCATAAATTGCTCCGATCTCTTCACCAACCCGGGTTATATTGTAAACTCTATTTTGCCACCCATCACCGGCAAATCGATCTGCATTCTCTGGAAGAGAGATAACTTTATTTTTTACAGTTCCAAAAACAACATCTGTTGTCCAGGTAAATTGACCTCTCATATTTATTGAATTAATAGAAATATCAACTCCTTTATTACTAACCTCACCAAGATTACCACTTGGATTTAATTCAGCACCAAGTTCGAGGGATGGGGCAAACGGCAGAAAAAGCCCAGATGTTGTTTTATCATAGAAATCAGCTGTTAGATTCAATCGACCATCAAATAAGCTTGCATCAAATGCTATATTGCCCATTTTTATTTCCTCCCATTGAATGACTCTGTTGGCATTCCTACTTAAGGTAGCTCCAAATATTTCACCACCATCAAATGAGTAACTATAATTACCACCTTGACCCAATGCAGCTGCATATTGGTAATTACCAACATTATCACTCCCACTTATTCCATATCCACCTCTCAATTTCAAATCTGTTAGCCAAGGTAAATCAGGCATAAAGGTTTCTTCAGTTAATCTCCATGCAACAGAAATTGCAGGGAAAGTCCCCCACCTTCTATCTAATCCAAACTTTGAAGAACCATCTCTTCGTACCGTGGCGGTTACCAAGTATTTCCCTGCAAAATCATAAAATATTCTACCAAAATAAGAATTGACTCCTGACTCTGCCTGACCATTATTTGCTGAAGGGATAACAAAAGGAATACTTGGGTCACTAGGATTAACAATCTTTGGTCTACTATAGAACCAGTAATCCGTATTTTCAAAAGCTCCGTCCGACACCTGAAAGAAAGTGCTTAATGAATTTTGGAATTGAGACCCGAGAAGAGCTGTTATTTTATGCTTACCAAAGCTCTTGTCATAAGTAGCAGTATTCTCAATAAACCATGTTCTATCCTCATTATTTCTAAAGGTTAGACTGGTACTTTCATTCAGTACTAATTGAGTTCCTTCAATATTATTAAAGTCATTACGATCTTCTCTCTTTTGATAATTAAAATCAATAGATGCCATGGTATGCAGAGTCAATCCATCAATGACTTCAAAATCTAAATATGCAGACGTCCAAGCCCTGTTTGAAGTATACAAATCTAAATTTTCCTTTGCCGCCCAAATAATATGAGTAGGATCTTGATCAAATATTCCATCTGCATCAGGATCATGATCATCCGAACCTGCGTAATATCCATCTGGTCCATAAATCGGTTTGTAAGGATTAACTGAGACAGTCCTTTTGATATAATCATTAGAATTATCTTGTGGATTTACATTACTCTGACGATTTGATTTACTTCTAGAAAGTAATAATGTATTACCAATCTTTACTCTTTTGCCAATTTTATGGTCAGAATTTAACCTTAACGTAAACCTTTCAAGGTCAGACCCATAAACAACTCCATCTTGATCGAAATAAGATAGGGAGGAAAAATAATTGGAATTTTCACTTCCTCCAGTCACTGATAAATTATGTGACTCAATTCTTCCTGTCCTTGTGAGTTCATCCACCCAATCATGTTCTTGGGGTCTTTCTCCGGCAAGGATTCTTTCTATAAAAGCCTGTCCATTATATACATTTACTCCATTTAGAAAGTTAGTTTTTGCTGTTATTTCCGCCCACTCAGGACCACTTAATCGATCATATTTTGTGGCATCCAAAGCATTCCATGATGTATAAGCGTCATAGGATATTCTAGCTCTTTCATTATTACCCCTTTTAGTCGTGATTATTACAACACCGTTCCCCGCACGGGCTCCATAAATTGCAGTCGCTGAAGCATCTTTAAGTACCTCAATGGAAGCAATATCTTCGGGCGGAGGTAGAGTTGCACCTACAAACCCATCAACTACGTAGATTGGGTCACTTGCTGCATTAATAGACGAAGCTCCGCGTATTCTAACCACATGGGCCGATCCAGGCTCACCATTGGTCGATTGGATTTGTAAACCCGCTGCCCGACCTTGTAAGGCCTGTATAGCGCTCACTGCAGGATATGCTGTCAGATCCTCGGCTTTTACGGATGCCACCGACCCTGTGAGGTCAGATTTTTTCTGTGTTCCATAACCAATAACAACAACTTCCTCCAGACTTGAAATATCCGGATTCAGAGATACATCGATTACGGACCGCCCATTGATTGAAACATCCATGGACTCATAACCAACAAATGATATGGACAATGTAGCATCCCTGCTAACACTGAGAGCGTATTTACCTTCAATATCAGTAACCGTACCATTGCTGGTCCCTTTTTCAAGGATTGTCGCTCCCGGTAAAGGGACTCCATTCTCATCGGTTATTATTCCAGATACATTGGTTTGAACAACAACCCGATCGTTCTTATGCTGGGCATTTTTTGATACCTGGCGTACGCTGATCCGATCATTAACCTGACGAAAGCTTACATTGGCTTGTCTTGAAATCTCCAACAATAAAGATTCAAATGTTTGATCATCTGCATTTACAGAAATCCGTACGTCGTTGTTCTCTTTGAGTTCACTGTCTTTGTACGCAAAGTAGTATTCAGAATTATTTTCAATCATTCTGAGTGCTTCAGCCAGACTTACATCATCAATGTCTATGCTGATTTTAGCTTCCTTTACACTCTTTACTGCCTGGCTATGAACTGTTCCGGCAAGTATGGAGTTAAAAAGAACTGTTGTCAAAACGAATGCATAAATGGTTAGCTTCCCTGTCATTCGAATAATTTGTAATGTTCCTTTCATATATTTGTAGGATTAGGGTGAAAAAATAATTTCATTCTTAAGGAGCCCGGGAATTCAATGTTTAGCCGCATTTTTCCGGGCTGTTTTTGTTTTTCTTATTGTGTCATTCGCAATTCATTTAAAACGTGATCAATATTTTTTTGCCTTCTATATTGAATTCAAAACGTAATGCATATCCCAGGGTCTTCAGCACATTGGCCAGATTATCATTTTCAAACCTGGCCGTAAAGGTCATATCAGGGTCATCCGGAAGGTCCCTGACCTCTATTGTCACTCCATACCAGCGTTCCAACTCCAGGATTCCTTCTTCAAAAGGAGTACTTTGAAAAACAATGATCCCATCCTTCCATTTCACATGATCAAGGGAGCTCTCAATTATCTTTTCGAGTGATCCATCCCGGAAGGTAGCTTTGTTACCAGGTAGCAATGTCTCCGATTGGTTGATATCCCGGCTATTACTAATCTTTACTTTACCTGTCAGCAAGGTAACTTCCTCTTCATGATCAGGATAAGCATCCACATTAAATGAGGTACCAAGCGCAGTAGTCAATAAATTGCGCGTTTCCACGGTAAATGGCTTTGTCTTATCCTTCACAACCTCAAAAAATGCCTCGCCTGTTAATTGTACTCTTCGCTCTGTTTTAGAAAATCCTGATAAATAGGAGATGGTGCTTTCCGCATTCAGAGTTACTTTGGTACCGTCAGGTAGCATAATAGTCGATTTCTGTCCCCTTGGGTTTTCTTTCCTAATAAGATGGACTAAATCTGCCTGCCTCTGATCCAAGTCATTCAAATAGTGTGTACCCAGAAAGGAAAGAAAAAATACTATAGCGATACTTGCTGCCACCAATAAAGGTTTCCAATCCACATGAATTGCAGAGCTCCTTCTACTTTCCGACTTTTTGCGTTGGCTATAATTGACAATGCTTTCAAGGACTGTATCATATCCCTCATCTGGCATTTGTTCATCTACCTGGTAATGAGCAGACTGAATCAGTCTGCGTGCTAATTCCACCTCCTCTTTCCTGTCCGGATGAATTGACATCCATTTTGACCAGTAATGGGTAGATTCATCTGTTGGCGAGACAACCCATTGAACGAAATACTCATTCCGGACGAGATCAATTATTTGTTTTCCTACTTTTTGCATGGAGTCTTTGTCAATCCGAGCTTTACATGGATAGAGGCAACCCAAATTGAAATGTGCACACAGAACTGTAAAATTTACAATATTAATATCATATAATAATTTATTTTAATATTATTTTAATAAAAAATACACTTTATTAAATTATTATTAATAAGATCTATACTTCACTCACCCCTGGGGCTTCCGGACTCATCTTTTGTTGGTTTTTTTGTAACAACTAAGTTATTACTGCTTCCCATGATGGCCTACATGACCAAGGAGCATACACCTGGGTGTTGAACACCAATGAAAGAAGCAATTATTTAAGTGAAAAATACAGGAGCAATAGATAAAGTGAATCTTTATAGGAGGACAGCTTTTTCTGCAGATTTTCGAGGGCTCGATATGTCAGTACGCGTGCTGATCTTACTTTAATGTTCATAATCTCAGCAATCTCATCGTAGCTTAAGCCTTCATAAAAGTGTAATAAAATGACCTCCCTTTGATTGACAGGCAATAAGTTAAGTTGCCGTTGGATGATGGAGAGGTCCCGGTGATTTAGATGAGTTGAAATGGAGACGCTTGGCTCAGAAAGCAAAAATTTAAAACCGTCTTCCTCAGGTAAAAATTTCTCTTCCTTCTTGAGATCACGTACTATCCTTCTCTTTAATGCTGTAAAAAGATAAGCCTTAATTGAACGGGCCTGTGAGAGGTTTGCCCGTTTATCAATAAGCTCAAAAAAAATTTCCTGAATGCAATCCCTAAGGAATTCATAACGGCGGGTAAACTGACGACCGTATCGATAGAGAACATCTGCATATTTTCGATACATATATACCAGGCTCTCATCATCCCCTTTAATAAACCGATCCCAGACAAGATGCTCATCCTTTTCGGAAAACTGGTCATAACCATCAGTCCTTAATTGGGTAAGATTCTGCGAATACGATTGCTCTTTACCAGGTTTCACGATAGAATATGGATTAAGGCTCTATTAGGAAATCCTAAAAATCAAGATAGATTCACTATTTTAAAATTTAAAACTATTAAAAATAACTTCTTCTATTAAAAAGAATCTAAAATTAATCCATATTAAGACATCGTCAATCGAACTGAACTCATAAAGCTATACCCTCAATGCTGCATTCATTGCAGCTGCCATCCCTCCCTGTAGGGCTCACTAATGTATTGATTGGCCTTTTCGTTGTTGGTAATTCGCATGGCCTCATACTCTTGTTGGTTTGATTGTTCTTCAAGCATTGGGATGGATGATACTTAATTGGTATTTCTGATCTACCCAGCATGTTTAATTTCCGATAAAGGAGTTGCGTAAAATTGTTTTCTGGAAATTAGCTTTCCAGGCCTCAATACTTTTCTTCTCTTAGCTTATCCGAGATAAAAATCTTGATAATGCTTTGCCTGGTGACTCCAAGTTTTTTAGATACCTTATCTAACTCATGTACCATCCACTTCGGAAAATCTACACTGACCCTTTTTTGTTCCAGGCCAGGTCTGGATGCTTTCTGCATGTCGAAAGAATTTTCAGTCATTCAGGTCCTCCCCATCGAATAGCTGCATCCATTCATACTCCCCTGACTGACATGAAGTAAGCGTAGGATCGTGAGCGTAAACAGCAGCATCAATTTGTGAAACCAGGTGGTATATTGTATTTGACTGAAAGGAGGAATAGAAATTCATCGGGCTGGAGGAGTAATTACGGAACATGCATCATGAGTTCTTCCAGGATATCTGCTATTTTTTGAAAGGGGTATTTATGCGAAAGAAAATAATGTTGGGCATTCGTATCCGGATCCCAGCTATTTGATCCATCAGGGTAAGCAATGAATTTTCCAGGACCATTTACGTAAAAATAGTCTTCAGGGTCTCTCACTGCACAAAGGACTGCAGTTTGGTCCCATGACGCCCTGTTATCCGAGACTTTACCACCATAAGTACGCAGGTTGTAAGCATAGGCCCATTGGATCGGGCTATTAAGAGATTCACTCATTGTTGCCACTTCCACTCCGGTCCGGATCCTGACACCTATTTCGAAGCCACTGAACAAGATCCGGGTGGGCCACTGCTTAAACACCTCATAAGAGGCCATACTGTCCTTTTCAACGTTAAATTCCTTTCCGGTAGGAAATCCACCTGCCATCGCTACCCATTCCTTTACTTTCTTCTTAACAAGACCCATTCCGTTGAGTGATGAGAAATCATCCGGTTCAGACTTTATCAGGTCATACAGGTTGGAGGTAAAACCTACGGTAACAATCGTCACGGATTGATCTGGCTGTGAAGCAAGAACTTTGCGATAAATATCTACGGAACGCGGATAGTCAATCCCTGACTTGATCAACCCCTCGAAGCGGGTGATCAATGAATCATTCCAGTTATTATTAGCAGTGAAATTCGGAGCGTGCTCTGTAGGTATTCCGATAGGAATATCGGGTTTTCCAAAATAAGCATTAATGACTTTGATAGTCGGGGCAATGTCCGGATGTCCATCGCTTGCAACCGTTGCCAAAATCTCACATTCTCCCTTAGAAGACAATGCATGTAGAACCGTTAAAGCCCCAACATCATCATAGTCCGGACCCATATCCGTATCAAAAATAATTTTGGTTTGAGCAAATGATGAGCAAGGCAATAAAAGTACTGCAATAAATCCAAAGAATAGTTGAGATACAACATATCTAAATCCTATCATCATTCGTAGAATTATAGCCATAATTAAGTTTGGATATTTTATCACTATTGGCTTAAAAGTAATCTATCAAAAACCCTAAACACTTGATTTGTAACAGTTAATTTAATCAATAAACTCACAACAAAATTTAATACTATATATCCAGTGGCTTAGGGTACTGGCTTTTGTCCTCTATAGTTTTGTGTATAACCCATGTGTGCTGCAATCAGAATATATCCATTTATTGTATTAAGCATTTATGGTTATGTAGTAATTGGATCTAAAAATCATCAAAATATTCGGTGTGTGAATCAGTGCGCGATTATTCGTATTTATTGTAACTAATTGAAAATCAGCACCTATTTGGATGAGTTCAAGAGCCTCCGGCTCCACCATCGCTCGCCACAGCTACCCAATAGGTAGCTATGGCGAGCTTTTTTATTGGTTAATTTTGATTCAATTAATAATTGATGGTGAGCTTCGGCGGAGAAGCTCAACTATTCCCCACCACAACAACATTTAATACTTCATATAACCTTCCAGTTATTTTGTATTGTTTTATTTAACGGATTATACATAATTAATTGCAATTGAAAATTAACAAAAATTGGAATCCCTCTTCTGATCTGTATGAAGAGTCTACTACAAGCCAAAAAAGTTACTCTTTCACCAATTTTTGTGTGAAATACTTTCCGTTTAGCTCTACTTTAACGATATAGATTCCTGGCGTATATGATGAAACATCAACCTTGTAAGGGAAAGAAACTTTCTGTGAAGTTTGATAGATCTTTATCCCCTGTAATGTATAAACCTCTATTGCCCCCTGGCTACCAGGTCCCTCTCCTAAAGATAAAAACAAAGTCGCTCTGGCCGGGTTGGGGAACAACATAAAAGAAGAATTTCCTTTACCCAACGCTATCCCAAGGGGTGCATCAATTCGAACAGAACCATTATGATCAATAACTAAATTACAGACCTCCAGTGTCCCATCCACACCATCAACATCAACAATATTCAAATAGGCCAAACTGCTTGCTCCAGCCTGTTCGGTTCGGAATGCGAAATCTTCACCGACCGTTAACTCACTACCCCCTTCCGGGGTTACATACAGACTATAGGTATGAGCAGCTATATCGACTACCATCCGAAAGCTGTATGTTGTATTGGCAGTATAAGGAATTGCTGAAGGTGACTCATAAGAGCTACCATTCCTGGCATAAATAATACTATCGTATTTAAAACGTACAATGCAAGCCACGTCAGAATGGCCCGTAGCCGCAATGGTAGAAAGACCGGTAACTGCATCAATGCCATCTGCAAGTGGGGTTGCATCAAAAGTAGCTTCGAATGTACCAGCCTGACTGTCAAATGACTGTGACTGATAAGAAGCCGAACTTGTGAGGCAAGAAGCACCTAGGGGAATAACTGTCAGATCACATACCTCAAGTGTCTCATCAACACCGTCAACATCAACAATATTCAAATAGGCCAAACTACTTGCTCCAGCCTGTTCGGTCCGGAATGCAAAATCTTCACCAACCGTTAACTCACTGCCCCCTTCCGGGGTTACATACAGACTATAGGTATGAGCAGCTATATCGATCACCATCCGAAAGCTGTATGTTGTATTGGCAGTATAAGAAATTGCTGAAGGTGACTCATAAGTGCCACCGTTCCGAGCATAGATAACATTATCATATTTAAAACGAACGATGCAGGCCACGTCAGAATGGCCAGTAGCTGCAATGGTAGAAAGGCCAGTAACTGCATCAATACCATCTGCAAGTGGGGTCACATCAAAAGTAGCTTCGAATGTGTCAGTCTGGTCTTCAAATGACTGTGACTGGTAAGAGGCGGAACTGGTAAGACAATTGTCTTCAAAAGTATTGAGCTCAAAGTTACAGACTGTGGCTGTTCCATTGCCTTCTACATCCGAAAGGTTCCAATAAGCAAGACTGCTTATAGAAGCCTGTTCAGTACGGAAGTCGTAATCGGTACCAATGGTAAGTTCGCTTCCTCCCTGCGGGGTCACATAAATACTGTAGGTATGAGATGGAACATCCACAACCAAACGGAAGCTATAGCTGGTATCGGCAATATAGTTAATCGTCGATGTACTCCATGCACCGCCATTCCGGGCAACGATAGTGCCGTCAAGTTTAAAACGGATGCCGCATGCCACATCTGAGTGGGTGGTTGCTAAACTGCTTGAAAGTCCTGCTACCACATCGATCACATCTCCTAGGGGAGTTGCATCAAAGGTGACCTCGAATGTGTCGGACTGGACTTCAAATAATTGCCCTTGATAGGACCCGGAACTGGTAAAGCAGGTTGAGGAAGGG
>PABJ01000065.1 GCA_002699105.1 Ectothiorhodospiraceae bacterium
CCGCCGCTGTTGCCGCTGTTGATGGCGGCGTCGGTTTGAATCATATCGCGATAGACGCGCCCCTCCCGCTGCTCGAGTGTTACATCGATAGCGGATATCACTCCGACCGTTACGGTTGGTTTAGCACTTGTTGCGAAAAGCCCGAATGGATTCCCAAACGCAATTGACCATTCACCGACGAGAGCATCTTCGCTATCGCCCAGCTCAAGATATGGCAGATCCACCTCCGTCTCGATTTTAATGAGCGCGATATCTGTAACGGGATCAGATCCGATAAGGCGCGCAGGGTATTGCTTTCCGCCGGTCATGGTGACAACGATCTCGGTTGCATTCCCTGCCACATGGTCGTTCGTGACGATGTAGCCGTCGCTGGTCAGCACCCATCCGCTGCCGAGGCTGTGGACGTTTTGTTCGTACACACGGTCGCCGAAAAAGAACCGAAACCACGGATCCCGCTCGCGGAATTGACGCACTTCCGTTACGTTGATGCCAACAACCGCAGGACTTACCTTCTGCACAGCTGTTGTTATCGCGTTTCTTCTGCTCTTATCAATGTCCCCTGGCGAAGCTGATACCGTAGATACGGTTGCTTCCCCGTTCTCTTTAATGGGGTCGGAATCGTGATCTGCACAGCCGGCAATTGAATACACGCTGCACAAGAATCCGGCTATCAGGATATGTGTTGAAAGTTTCATGGTATGATGTAAATGGTCGTTCGGTTGTACATGCCCCTTATTCGGTACTCGCTTTTTGACGAATAAGTTGCATTAAAGGATCAATGTGACGTACAAAAATTACGAATGAGAGTACTCCGATAGCAATGACCGCGCTCTCAGGGTCTTCCTCACCGAACCACGCCAACGCCTTTGTGAAATCAGGCGTGAAGTACACGATAAGAGGAAGCAAGACTGTCGCGGCAATATTGGCGACGTGGATATCCTTTCGGATGACGTGAGTTATTCCCCAAACACTGAGCCACACAAGCAGGAAATATGGATTATACACCAGCAAAGCTCCAGCTGCGGTTGCCAGTCCCCTACCGCCTCGGAATCCTATCCACGGAGAATAGTTGTGACCCAGCACGAGGCTAACCAATAAAATGCTCGACGTGATAAACCCGGATTCGAAGAACGCAACGGCCGCGGTTATCGGTATGGCACCCTTCATCACATCGAGGAAGAGCACCCACTTTCCGGTATCCTTGGAACCGGTTACTTCATACGCATTAAGCGTGCCGATGTTGCCGCTGCCTTCGTTGCGGAGATCTTTTCCATGCGAAGCCTTCACTACGATATATGCATTGGGAATGGAGCCCAGAAGGTACCCGATAGCACCGAACAATATGAACAGTGGAATATCCATCGCAGAACCGAAAGGTACGCCGTCCGCCGAGCTTAAACAACACACGATAATTCGTACTGTACGAAGAAAGGCGCGGAGTAACCGCGCCTTTCGCTGATTATCAAGTGCTTGGTCAGCTACCGTGCAAGGTTCATGATCCTTGTAAGAACACGGTCGCCGGCGTTCAAGCGGTATATGTAATTGCCGGGGTTCAGGCCGTTCATATCGAGTTGCACATCGTGGATGCCTGCATCCAGCGAGCCGAGATCGTACGATTGCACCGTCTTACCAAGTATACTGACAATCTCGATCCGTACCGGAAGCTGCTCCGGCAGCTCGAACCGCACTCTTGTGGATGGTGCAAACGGATTCGGGTAATTCTGATGCAGAGCAAATGACAACGCCCCTGCAGCAACATTGACGGTCGGTGAGTAGTTCTGGGTACCGTCAAAGTCCATCTGCTTCAATCGCACCTGCAGCGCTTGACCCGAAGCCTCGGCAAATCTATATGCATAGTTCTGCGTTGCGGAGGTAGTGCCCTTACCTTCAACGAATCCAGCTTTCTGCCAATGTTCGTCCTGTTCAAGCTTGTATTCAACATCGAAACCGTAGTTGTTCGTTTCGGTTTCGGTCGTCCACGAAACGGCGATGCTTCTGTCTATCCGATTTGCAGAGAGTGCGGCGAGTTCAACCGGCACAGGATCGACATAGAGAACTTCGAAATCATCCACGGCGGCTTCGACGAGAGAGCCTGGATCAAAATCGCTGGCGATGAAGCGCATCCGCATGAATCCTGACGGCTGTACGTAATCGCTTACCACGATCACGTTCGGCGACCAGTAGTTAAAAGGTTCGTTCGAATCCTCAACGCTGACCCACGATGAGCCGTTGTTGCTACTTATCTGTACGACCCAATCATCATCCAATGGGCTCGCGCCAAGGTCGTTCGAGAACCAGCGCCAGTAGCGGATGATCGGTGCCTGCAGGCCCGTCAGAGAGAATGTCGGCGTTGTGAGCGTCGTTTTGCCGTCGTCAACATCGTTCGTACCGGCCGCTGAATTCGCGGGTGCATTTCCGGTGAAATAACAAAGCTGTCCATTTGCTGTATGATCATCGGCGGGCTGCACAGGCGCACCGTTTACAGTAGTACCGATTGGATTGCCCAGTTCCCATTCACCTGTTGTCGCATTGTCTGAAGGATCGCCTGCTGCCCAGTTATGGTTGCTTTCAAAGTCATGGAGAAAGTCCGTCGTGTACCCCACAGGGAAGACGAACGGATTATTCGCACCTTCAATCGGAAAATACACCGATCCGCTTATCGGCTCGGAAGCCTCCAGGTAATACTCAATGAGCGTGCCTTGAGACTGTCCCGGCATATTCTGGAACCACTGAGATGGCTGCCACAATTGGCCGCCGATATGCTGCAGCGTCACCGTTGAGTAGTTACCCTGACCGCGGGTACGGTAGTGTATCTTCACGGAAGTCGGCTGGATGTAATCGGAATTCGGTGTGACCGTGACATCAACCGGGATATCTGCGTTCGCTAATGCGTTTGCAATCGCATCATGATCGATGGAGAGTAATGACATAGCAGGTATTCCGTGAATGAGGAATGCCTGGACAATGTCTGTCGAATTCGGGGTACCATTGGAAAGGTTGCCATCGTTATCGTCGACGGCAAGCACTTCGATGAAGTACTGTGTAAAGACGATGCCTGTGTTCACATCGTTCGGCGTACCGTATTTCGCAAAATGCACGAGTTCCGTTGCTGTCGATAGGCCGATAGCCTGCCGCATATCCCATATCGCCCCGCCGATGATGAGTCCAGTTGTATGAATGGACTGGGAAACATCGTCCGGGTAACGATTCGTGTTGTCGAGGTCCCGAAGCGGGTTATTGTTATTGAAGAACCCTACCCCCATATCCGGGGTATCCATCAGGAGACATGCGTTCGCGTCGGCCAACCCTTCATTCATGGAGCCGTTTAACATCCCGAAGCTCTGTCCCATATCTTCGTAAAGCTTTTGGTTGATACCGTGACCGTATTCGTGCGCAACGACTTCTACCATCTCGGCAGTGTTGGCGCAATTGCTGCCTGCGCGGTAGAATCCCATCCCGGAGCCGTTCCAAAACGCATTGCACGTGTTCTGGGTCTTGTTGACGGTGATCTCCATCTGATAGTCAAGGACATCGAATTGCGGATCGAAGGATTTTATCCAGCTAAGCGTACGATTCGTATTGAAGAATGCGTTGCGCTCGGCGAGAGTACTGTTGGAATTTGTCCAGTCGAGATTGTACGTACGATTGTTTGAAGCCGTGAGCGTAATCTGTGCATCGCTGCCGGCTTCATTAATGGTACGTGCATACGGCCCACGCAACCGTGCGATAAGTGTACCAAACTTGGTACTGGTATAATTTCCTGCCGAATCAGTGGTGACATTCGTTCCGCCGATATTCACGTACATATCCCGCACCGGTTCCGTCGTTGCTGCTTGCCGTACATTTTGGGTTTTTACGGAAGCCGTCGCTTTGCCGTTGATCCCTGTGGACACACGATTGTAGCGCCAAAGTACTGTGCCATCGTTGGCATCGACAACAGTTCTCAGAATCCGCATCTCTTCGAGATGAAGAACCATGTCGTAGACAAGCTTGTACTCAATGCCCTTCGTTGTTTTATACGGCAGCACCGCAAGCCCAACCATATCCACATACATGCCTTCGTTTACGATGTCCTGTTCCGTACTGAGCTCGGCATTGAGTTTGAGCCCGGTGAAGGCAGCAACCTTCGCTGCTCCTTCCGAGAGTTTGGGCGTGGTTGAGATATTCATTTCAGGGTAATATTCCGATCCGAGCAGAAATACGCGCCCACCGTCTGTTATCCGTACCGTTGTGTGCGAAAGCAGGACCGGTAGCCCCTTATATCTCTGTTCGAAATGAACGGCCCACTTGCCTTTATAGTTACGCGAACCGACCATGGTTAGGTCTTCGGTTTCGACGGCAAGAATCTCGGAGAAATAATCCAACGCAGTGCGGGCGGCAGCTTCATGATTGAGCTTCGTGACGCTGTGAAAGCCCGGCAGCTGGTATCCCTCGCCCCAGAGCCGGTTGGGACTGGGAAGCATGTCATTCCATAAGGCGTACCAATCCCCGTGTTCGCTCCGGAATTCCTTCCAGCGCTCTGATGTGTTGTGCCTCTGCTGGGCTTTACGCTGCAAAAGCTCAAATTCCACGCTGTACCCCTGACTGGGTAGGAGAATCTCCCCTTCGCGGTTCAAATGAAACGGTTGATCTTGGGAATCAGCACTCCATGGCAGGATGATTGCCGACAGAAAAAGGTAGAGGAAATACTTACTCATGGAAACTCCGGAGGTCAGTGCAATATCACTATTATGGGCAGTATTGGGAAAATGCCGCAAACACACAACTGAAAACCTTGTAAGTTATGCAATTGCTACTACTTTTGGGAATTCACCGCAACGATCATCCAGCATGGAACAGAATGCGCGGATGTACGATTCGCAAGAGATCAGGTACATATGCGTGTAAATATTCTTGCGGTCAATCAGCAGATATCTCTCAACATACACTGACACATCAACCTGCAGGAAGTTTCTACCCTCACTGTCCGAAATGTACCCGATGTCACGTGCAGGACAGTTGATACTGTAAGTTCTTGGTTTTGAATCGGTTTTGGATTTCTAACGAAACGGGCATAACATAGGGATTCTCAAAGGCGCAGAGATAAATGGATTACACGGCTCCATATGATTGACTCTCTCCGCTGAATTTGCTAACTTGCGTAGACTGAATAATTTAGAGCGACGCGCTTCATGACAAAATCCAATAAGATGGTCGTTACAGTACTGGTAAGCGTGGCAATCGCGCTGGTTATAGGAGTCATCATCGCAGCATTAATGGTCGGCTCCAGTATCACTGGTTCAGGAGGAACCTACGAAGAGGTTACCGGTACTGGCTCTGGCGAAGTCGCTCTGATTCGCATTGAAAATGTAATCGTCGATTCCGAAGATGCGATCCGTCAGCTGAAAAAATACCGGAAACGGTCGGATATAGGTGCTATCGTATTGCGGGTCAATTCCCCGGGCGGTGGCGTAGTACCGAGTCACGAGATATACGAGGAAGTACGCCGAACCCGCGATGAAGGCACGCCAGTTGTGGTTTCAATGGGTTCTGTGGCAGCCAGCGGCGGATACTACATTGCCTGCGGCGCTACCAGAATTGTCGCTAATCCAGGAACGATAACCGGCAGCATCGGAGTTATCTCGCAGTTTACCGACTTCGAAGAGCTGTTCGATAAGCTCGGAATTGGAACGAAAACTATAAAGTCCGGTAAGTTCAAAGATATCGGCAACCCGACACGCGAAATGTCGGAAGAAGAGGCGGCAACGATTCAGGCAATGATCGATAATATTTATTCGCAATTCGTCCGAATCGTTGCAAAAAGCCGAAGTCTGGAAGAAGATTCCGTTCGCGTTCTTGCAGACGGACGGGTATATTCAGGAGAACATGCCAGAGATTTAGGCCTGGTCGATACGCTGGGCACACTGCATACCGCAGTGATGATTGCGGGTTCGTTGGCAGGTTATGAAGACGAACCGCAGATAGTTCAAGAACGCCAGAAGCAGGGCTTCTGGGACATTTTGATCGGTGAAAGCGCCAGAGAATCGCTCGAAGAATGGCGGACGAGGCTGAACCAAACGCGCCTTGTTGAATACCGGTTTTCTCTATAACACAGGAAGATCTACGGTGACAAAAGCAGATATCGTCGATAACATCGCATCAGCAACAGGACTAACGAAAGTAGAAACCGAGGTCGTGGTAGATGGTTTTCTTGCTACGGTCAGCGATGCTCTGAAAGAGGGCAAATCCATAGAAATCCGCGGTTTCGGCAGTTTCAAAGTGAAGAAACGCAAGTCCCGCATTGCGCGTAATCCTCGCACCGGCGAAGAAGTGTTCGTCGAAGAGCATTACGTTCCGGTGTTCAAGGTCTCTAAGGAGTTGAGAACCGGCGTAAACACCAATCTTAAAGAAATGGAAGAGTCGTCGTAGACCTGATGGGAGAAAACGTCATCACATGCCCGGAATGCGGGTACCCCAACGATAGCAAACTCACTGAGTGCGAGAACTGCGGCGCAAATCTGCTGATCGAAGAGCAGCCGGAGGCCGATGAACCAATTCAGGATGAGCCAAAGTCACAGGCACCTGCATCCGGGAAATCAGCTCAGAGACGCACGCCGTCCGGAAAGCAGAAGCAGCAGCCAAAATCAGAAGGCGGCAAGTCATCTACCTATGTGCGGGTCGAAGGCGGTTTCATCACCTCGCGCATTCACTTCTGGCAAGGAGTATTAATCCTATTGATCCCGGTGTTATTGACCATCTGGATGACCGTTGCAATCGTCGATACAGCCCCGCCCCCACCGGCGGCAGCGCAGCAGATTGCCGCGCCCGCTGAGGGCAGCATGCCGGATATCGAAGCATTGAAACAGCACGTCAACAATCATCCGCACGACACAGTGTCTGTGCTACGATTAAGCCACGCGCTTCACGACGCGAACAGATTCAGGGAGGCGATTCCCTACTACAAGCTGTATTTAACGATGGTACCCGAGAATCCTGATGCAATCGTCGATCTCGGTGTGTGCTTTTACAGCCTGCGGCAATACGATTCCGCAATTGTACACATGGAACGCGCTGTCTCGCTCGTCCCGAATCATCAGCTGGGGAATTTCAACCTCGGCGTGGTGAATTACAGTAAGGGATCTGTCGATGAAGCGACCAAATGGTTTAGCCGGGCCATAGAAATTAACTCCGGCAATACGATCGCGCAGAACGCACGCTCGATCCTCGATAAGATTGAAAAAGGCGAACCAATACAGTAGCAAGAATTCAAGAGTAACGAACATTTTCAAGCAACCAAGGAGGTGAAATATGCCCTGCGGAAAAAAGCGGAAACGGCATAAAATGTCGACCCACAAAAGGAAGAAAAGACTGCGCAAGAACCGTCATAAAAAGAAAGGGAAATAAGCCCTAGGCGTTTCTCCGTATGAATAATCTTTGGGCTCCATGGCGGTCGCAATACATTCAGACTTTCGCTGACGAGGCAAAGGACGATGAATGTGTGTTTTGCACAGCAGCGAACTCCGAAGATGACGACAATCATTACGTGGTGACGAGGCATGAGCATTGCTTTGCAATGCTCAACCTCTACCCGTATAACTCCGGCCATCTCCTTCTCATACCGTACCTCCATACATCTTCTTATCACGAACTCACCGATGACGCGTATCGCGAACTCACCGGCATTGTTCGCCCGTGGCTTTCAACGCTCGATAAAGTCATGAAACCGCAGGGCTATAACTTCGGCTCGAACATCGGACGGGTTGGAGGAGCAGGAATCGATCAGCATATCCACATGCATATCGTACCACGCTGGGCCGGCGATGCGAACTTCATGCCGGTCATTGGAGACACGAAAGTCATCTCCGAAAATCTCCACGAAACCATGGTGAAGTTACGGGAGGCATTTGTATTATTGTAGAAAAGATGCTATACAATAGTATGTGAATTCAGCAACAAGATGAGGTATAGAACATGGCAAATGATAAGTTAGCACAAGGTATGTTTCTTGGTTTCCTTGCAGGAGCAGTCACGGGAGGAATCCTCGGACTTCTTTATGCACCCAAGCCTGGGAAAGAGCTCCGCGGTGATTTGAAGGAGAAATCGGGCGAGATTGCGCACGATGTTGACCAGTATTTGAAGGAAGCACAGACTAAAGCAAAGGAACTTATCAACGAGGGCAAAACGAAGTCCTCAGAGTTGATAAAAGACGCCAAGGTCAAAGCTGATGAACTCATCAAGGATGCAGAGAAGGTCATTGATTCCGCAAAAGGAAGAATCACGAACGAAGGCGATCGCCTGAAAACTGCTGTCGATGCCGGAGTATCTGCATTCAAGGAGACTGGCGAAGAAGAAGGTTCTTCCAAGAAAAATTCCTAATCCGAATAGCAATCGAACGAAGCCCTGCGCGGGCTTCGTTCATTCATTTCAATTCCCTTTATGCTTATGGCAGACCTCCACGATATCCTGATTTCCGTCTTGCTCATACTTGGTTCGATTCTCATCGTTGTGATGATGGTCGTGCTTACGCGTATATCCAAGACACTTATCACCATTCAGGAACGTATCGATAAACTCTCGGATGATGTGACGCCGCTCGTCGGTCAGATGCAGAAAGTCGCTGGTGAGGCCGAACAGACACTACAAAGCGTGAACGCACAACGCGAGCATCTCGAGTACACCGTCAGAACTATAAGCCAGATTACCGAGCGGCTAAAGCGCACGTTCGATACTCTCTACACCGAGGTCGACCCGACTGTGAATACGGTCGTGAGCTTCATGGGCGATCTCCGCCGCGGAGTACAGACCTTCATTCGCACTTGGAAGAGCGGCAAATAGCCGCAGCAGGACACAGCGCAGCATGATCTCCGCGATCTTTCAGACAATGCGGCCAAAGCATTGGACGAAGAATCTCTTCGTACTCGCGCCGCTCCTTTTTTCACAACATCTTTTTGAACTGTCAAACATCCTGTACGCTGTGGCAGGATTCTTTCTCTTTTCGTTTATATCGAGCTCGATCTATCTCCTCAATGATGCAATCGACGCGGAGTCGGATAAACTTCACCCTGTGAAGAAACACAGGCCGATCGCCGCCGGTGTGTTGCCTAAATCTATCGCATACATTTCTTCGATTGTACTCGCAGGAGTCACGCTTGGTACTGCTTTTATTACGAAGACCGAATTCGGGTATGTGTTGGCAGGCTATTTCTCCCTGAACGTGCTCTATACGCTGTACTTGAAGAAGGCCGTTATCGTCGACGTCATGACGATAGCGATATCCTTCCTGCTTCGGATTATTGCAGGTGCAGTCATCATTGCCGTACCAATATCGGAGTGGTTGTTGATTTGCGGAAGTCTCCTGGCGCTGTTCTTGGGATTCAGTAAGCGCAGGCACGAAATTTCCGTTATGGATGAGGAGGCATCGAAGCACCGCCCCGTACTGAACGAGTACAACATTGGCTTCCTTGATCAGATGATCTCCCTGGTCACAGCATCAACGCTCATCAGTTACATGCTGTACACAGTGGATGAAGACACGGTCGCCCGGTTCGGATCGAAGTACCTCATAGCCACCGTGCCGTTTGTGCTGTACGGCCTCTTCCGGTACCTCTACGTCCTCCATCTCCACGAACTCGGGGGCAGTCCGACCCGCGCCCTGCTCACCGACC
>PABJ01000066.1 GCA_002699105.1 Ectothiorhodospiraceae bacterium
AGCTGATCGAAGTAGGAGTTCGCGTTGCTCATGCTTGTCGTGGAAGGCGCAACAAAGCGAGGGATCCACCCGTTGGCGTCCAGGCGGTTGGCTGCATGCACGATGGCATTCCCGATCTGCTTCCCGGTCCACTCGTGCGAATTATCCGGCTCGAGGATGATCTCCCACGTATCGGGAATGAGTCCGTATTTCTGCTGCATGTGGATATGTGCAGCGAGCACGAACTCCGCGTATTCGGCGGCTTCGCTGTGGTGGTATTCACCGCCGGCGATCTGCCCGGTAAACGCCACGTAGCAGACATTCAGATGGAAGGGCTCGCCGCGGGCTTCAACGCGCTGCTTGAACGGCAACACAAGGTGTTCGATATCGTGATCCAGTTCGGTAAAGTTGAAGCCGTTCCAATCGATGGAGTAGGGGTTATCGTTATCGTTGACGGTGGCGTATCTGTTTTCCCGCCAGGTTTGATAGGGGATTGTGCCGTCTTTGTATTCCTGATAATAGTCCCGGGAATTTTCTGCGCCGGCGCGCACTTCCAGCCGCAGCCGAGTGATTCCGAGATCGTCGATTGCAAGCTGGAACAGCGTATCCTTATAGCCCTGGAACCAGTATTCGCTGCCTCCGGCGAAGGGCGTCGCCGCCCAGCCGGTCATCGTCTGGTAGGTTTCTTCGGGGGTATAGCAGATCTTCACATCCGTCTGTGCATACGCAACGGCTGCGGTAAAGAGTAATACAAGGATGCCTGGCGCTGTTTTCATCGTTATAAATGTACGGCGTTTTCCCGCTGTTTCCATTTCAAGAGTACAACGAATACCTGACGGAATCAATGCATAAATACATGACCCAATGGCAACTTTTTAATTGGTCGATGGAAGCACAGCAATCCCTACACACCTTTGGTACGCATGCAGCGGACATTTGTTACGGTTTCTGCATTGATTCCATAAGTTTAGACGTTGCCAGGGCATGCGCGGTTACATTCTATGCGAGGGAGGTAAGGCCGCCGACACTTTGCACTAAACTCCAGACTGCGTAACATGGTAAACGATTACCATGCTGAAAGCACGATACTATCATAGCATCATCCTTGCCGCAGCGGTTCTCGCAGCCAGCGCGATGGCGCAGGATACCGAGAGAAGCCCCGTCCTGCGCGATCCCTATACTCCTGCGCGGTATTACTACATCAATCCGCTGCCGGGGATCGGGAAGCAGCTTCGGGATTTCCAGCTATTGCAGGAAGCCAACCGCGGCGATTCGGAAGCGCAGAATACACTCGGCATCAAGTACCTGCTCGGGGATGGTTTCGCGGCGGATACGGCGAAAGCCGCCTACTGGATCGAGAAGGCGGCAGCGCAGCGCAACTACAGCGGGTTATATAACCGCGGTCTCCTGCGCACCAAGGGATGGGGCGTTCCTTGGGATCCTTACGCGGCAGTGGAGGACTTCCGCGTTGCAGCCGTAAACGGCTTGCCCGAAGCCCAGTTTGCCTACGGCATCGTGTATACGGACGACCTGATCTTCCGGCGCGACTGGGAGACCGCCGCTCATTGGATTGCAAAGGCCCGCGAACAGGGCCTTACCGCAGCGGACGAGGTGCTCACCTCGATGCTGGAGCGCGGACATATCTCGCCTGCGGATACGGTCCTGCATGATGTGCCGGAAGATTCGCCTTCAGTTGCCTTCGAGCCGCCAAAGCAGGAGGAATACGAGAGTGCAAGCCCCGACGGCTGGTCGCCGGTATTTCTGGATTTCGAAGAACAAGACGAAACGGCGGAGATCAGCACAGGGACGCTGCTGGCAGAAGCGGTACGCACGTCAGGACTGGCGGAAGGGGATTCGGCAGCGCTTGCCGCACGTATCGCGGGGAAGCCTGCTCCGGGCAGTGATAGCGCGCTCGCGCGGATACTGGAGGCCGTAGCAGCCGGGAATCCCGAGGCGACTGTGTTCTACGGGAGGCTGGCGGAAACAGGCGCATGGGGACGGCGGGAAGCCGACCCGCTGTATGCGCTTCAGGAGTATATCCATGCATTGTTCCTCGAAAGCCGCCGCGCACCTGCACTCGTCAACGCGATGATGGAAAAGAACGCTATCCGCTCGAAGCTTCGCTTCGACGAGAACATACGAACCGACCGGACGGCGATGTACATCAGGGCGGGACTCGCTATGCTGCAGTTTGATTCCACGATAGGCGGACGGAACATTCAGGAAATGCTGGTGCGCTCGGGAGAGATGGGGAATGTGCGCGCGGTGCTGCTGCTCGGCATTGCATACCAGCGAGGGACATGGGTGGAGCAGGATATAGAAACCGCGCTGAAGATTTGGGGGCAGGCGGCGGAGAACGAGCACATGGAGGCTACGGTGCGGATTGCCGCTGTAAACCTGCTGACCGGCGCGCCGGAGGACAGCTACTTTTGGGAAATAGACCTTCTCCGAAAGGCGATGCAGCGCGGTTCTCTTATCGCGGAGGTGGCTCTTGCGTATGCCTACCAGAGCGGCACGGGCGTTGTACGCAGCATGGCCAAAGCCCTGGAGATGTACCGCGACGCCGCCATGCGCGGCAGCAGCACCGCCTACGGCGAACTCAAGCGCCTTTACGAGGCGAAAAAACCGGAAGAGTGGGAGTAGGGATTATTTCTTCTCAGGAAGCTTCCTCCCAATAAAACGAGACACAAGCGTGCCTGGATGTTGTTTCATGAGATCTTCATTGAATCTCGACGATGTTTGTCCGTCGGGTTTTATAACCTTCTCATATGTTCCGTTACGACGCATGTGAATGTTAATAACGAGAAGCATATCCGCCGACACGGGATCATTCGGATATCGCTGCACGTAATCTATCATGAAATCGATTGCATTCTGAGGATAGGGGTAGACAGATCTAGTCAATCGTTCAACATCCATTGCAATAAATGAGTGCGTCACCGTTGATTTATTCTGCTCGTAGTACTCAAGAGTTTCTTGAAGCGCCGGTCCGGCCTCTGGTGAGGCAATGAGGATATCGCTGTGCTTTGTTAATAATTCAATCTCCTCCGCACTAACACGCGTTTCCAAGATTCTGAAGTATGCTTCCTTCCTGATCGTGTCGACCGAACGACTCTGCATTGTGGTATAGTGAACTTCAATGGCAATCTTGTATTTTCCTGGCTTTAGGTCTCCTATCCCGTAAGCTTCAGATATACTGTTATTACAAGTCAAAACGGGAGCAACATCCAGTTCAGTCCGGTTAGGTGGGATGATCACCGCTGAGTTCAACAAACTGAAATGTTTACATTCGATTGGAAGAGGGGTGCCGTTTTGATTAATGCGATATAAAAAAATGTGAGCATATTTAATATTATGCCAATTTAGAACGACAATTGTATCTTGGGAATTATTCCGCGCCGCAAATTCGATCCAGATAGGATGATACTGCTTGTATTCGCGAGAGCCAGTACTAAAGTGTACATCGATCTTTTGCGCATGAGCGCAAAGTGTTGACATGCAAAAGAGCGTCAGAGCGTATGTACCGAGTAGCTTCACGTTGTTCACTTTTGCAACTCTACTTAAACACCTTCTCCAGCAGGTCGGTGGTTCTGGCGGCGGGGTTGGTGCGGATGTTCTGTTCTTCCTGGGCGATCATATGGAAGAGACCGTTAATCGCCTCCCCGGTCACGTAGTCGGCAAGGTCTGTGTTTACCTTCTTCACGAAGGGCACCTTGTTGTATGCGCTCATCACGTCCTTCCAATGCTTGGTGGCATCGACCTTATCGAGCGAGGACTTGATGCTCGGCTTGAACGCCTCGTGAAGCTGGCCGGTGGTCCTCCCCCGCAGATAGTGCGTCCCTGATGTATCCCCGCCCTGCACGATTCCCACCGCATCGGTAATTGTCATCTTCTCGATGGCGTGGATGAAGATCGGCGTTGCAGCGGAGGCCGCATCCTCGGCGGCGCGGTTCATCGACTCGATCGCCTCATCGACCTGCTTCCCCATCCCGAGCTTTCTGAGGGTGGATTCGACCTGCCTGGCGTCGTCGGGCATGGGGATTTTGATCGCCGGATTGCCGTAGTAACCGTCCACCTGTGAAACAATATCCGTTCCCTTGGTCACCCCCTGAATGAGGGCCTCTTTGAGTCCTGCCGAAGCATCGGCCTCGGTCAGGTCCTTGTCCTTGCCGAGCGCTTTCTTGAGCTTATCTATGATCTGCGCCTCAGTGACGCTTGTAATTCCGAGAAGTGCAATGATGAGAAACAGTGCTTTCATGGCCTATCCATTGATGTCGTTCCGGTGACGTATATGGTTGATACACCGAAAGATAACAGTTTGTTTCTATTTTGGGCTTGCATTCGAGGTTAGACATTTGTATAATGTCAATCCGTCAGTGACGTCACATCCATATTTACCTGAACCGAAAGGAGTTTCCTTATGGCAGTTTCGTATATCCCGGAAGGGTATCACACCGTAACACCGTACCTGATTATTCAGGGAACGGGCGAGTTGCTTGATTTCGTGCAGAAGGCATTCGGCGCAACCGTGAACGACCGCATGGAAGGCCCCGGCGGCACCGTCATGCACGCCGATGTGTCGATCGGGAATTCGCACGTGATGATCGGCGAACCCCGCACCGCCGACGAGCAGATGACCGCATGCCTCTACCTCTACACCGAGGACTGCGACGCAATGTACAAGCAGGCTCTCGCAGCCGGGGCGGAATCGCTCCGCGAGCCGCAGGATGAGTTCTACGGCGACCGCAGCGCGGGCGTCCGCGATAAGTGGGGTAATTCCTGGTGGATCGGCACCCACATCGAAGACGTCTCGCCAGAAGAAATGCAGAAACGCATGCAAGACTGGATGAAAGAACAGCAGGGGTAATCCCTATGAACCGATTTACTATTACCGGCGGCGATGGCGGGGCGTACGGTCCCGTCATCGGCCCGCTTTCCGGAACCGAGATCCGGGAGATTCGCAATTATGAAGGAATGGCGTACCTGCTTGTGGCTTTGGATACGCCAACAGACTTGGGCGGTGCTCGCACCGAGCACCTCCTGCTATCCCAACGCTACCGGGGTATGACGCTCGATGCCATTCGTGAGCGGCCGTGTACGGTTAATATCCTCCGCGTGCTGCCGGACGCAATAGAGGCACTCAGCGATACGGATGCCTTTCCTTCGTCCGTCGAGTTTATTACCGTTGGAAAGACCGAACCCGAAGACATAACAAAAGCAGCATAGCAAATGAGTTACATCGTGAGCATCGTGCGGGAGGGTTCGCCGATCACGGTGGAGGAATTCCATGCGCTGACATCCGGCGATGAGCGGTTTACCGCGCTGGATGAAGAGAGGACGGCATTCGAGTGGAGGCAGCCGGAGAGCAAAAGAGCTGATCACTTCGCACTTAGCGAAGGCGCTATAGATGTGACAACGCCCTCGGATGCCGCGCTCGAGAAGATGCAGAGTATGGCCCTCGAACTTGGAGCCAGGATCATCGGCGAGGAGGGCGAAGACCTCACCGATTTGGATATGAGCGCAAACAAGAAAGCGGGCGGCTGTTTCAGTGCTGCAGCGGTTTTTGGGATTGTTCTTGCCGCAGCGTTTGTTCTCTTTCTATAGAGAACATCCATCACTAACGCAATCGGTAGTATGAACATCACATTTATCGGCTTAGGCATTATGGGCAGCCGTATGGCTGCAAATCTCCTCGCAGAAGATTATTCAATCACTGTCCACAATCGTACGAAATTCAAGGCGGATACACTCGTCGAGCGAGGTGCAACATGGGCGGATAGCCCGGCGCTTGCCGCCAAGGATTGCGATATCCTTTTCACAGTGCTATCCGAACCCGGCACCGTGCGCGATGCTGCACTCGGCATTCACGGATTTTTGCAGAATATGAAGCCGGGCTCCCTCTGGATCGATAGCAGTACCACGAATCCTGCGTTTGCCCGCGAAATGAAGGCTATCGCCCAAGAGAAAGGCGTGCGCTTTATGGATGCCCCGGTCGGGGGTTCGAAGGACGCAGCCCAGGACGGTGAACTGACCTTTATCGCGGGCGGCAACCCGGACGACCTGAAAGAAGTCCAGCCGCTGTTCGGCATCATGGGACGCTATACCATGCATGTCGGCGATACAGGCATGGGCATCTCCATGAAGCTTGTACTGAACCACCTCCTTGCCACATCCATGGTGGGCTTTGCAGAAGGCCTCGCACTGGGGACTTCATTGGGAATCTCGAAGGAGTTCTTGCTGGAGAACCTGCCCAAGAGTCCGGTGACTGCAGGATTTGTTCGCGGGAAGGTCGGCAAGGTGGCGAGCGGGGACTACGACCCTGATTTTCCGCTGCGGTGGATGCAGAAGGATCTGCACATGGCTTCGCTTGCAGCATATGAAGCCGACACCCCTATGCCGCTATCCAACGCAGCAAAGGAGATATACCGTCTTGCCATCCGCGATGGGTACGGCGATATGGATTTCAGCGCTATTTGTGAACTACTATTGAAGAACCATGAGACGAAGTAAGCCCCTGATTCTGGCATTGCTGATGCTTGCGGCGTGCACAAACCGCGTAGGCCTGGAAGGCGACATTGGCGACCTGCTGGATAATTGCGGAGTGCAAGCCTCGATTGAACAAGTGCAGATGAGCGACCGCTCGCGCACCGGCATCGTCGTGGTAGCGATCGATGACGCCGGGATAAATGCATTGGTCGAATGTTTAAATCTCCAGCCGGGCGGTCAGGAGAATGCCATGATTGCCGTCGCTTTGGACGAAGGCCGACAGGAATTTGAACACGACTATATCAAGAACATCGGCGGGTTGAACCTGTACATATCCAAGCGCAGGCCAGTAGAGCTTACACTGGAAAGCGGCACTGCATTCGAATATCTTCTGCTGTACCACAATGCCGCAGAAGGGAAGGCCGTGATACAGGTCTCCTACGCGTACGGGTAACCGGTAGTAGCTTACTTCTTCGAGGTTTGCTTCTTCACAGATTTCGAGAGCTCGGTAAGCATTTTCTTGCCGAGCTTCCGAACCTCCTCGAATTCAATGCTTTTATTCCCCTTGTACATCACGCAGGATTTTCCCGTGCGCAGATTGCCGAAGGTATCCGCGTACCGATCGATGATTTCGGTTTCCATGATGTAGAGCATCGGACCCTGCTTGCGGTTCGCGAAACCCGCCTTCCACTCTCCACCGACTGTGTACACTGGGAAGTTCCCGCGCTCGTAAAGCGATTCCTCGGCCTGCGGCAGCGCTTCGGTGATCATGGCATGCAGTTCTTCCAACACCTTCCGGCGCTCAGGATCTGCGTTCTCGATATATGCTTTCACGTCAGGGTGCATTCTGTGTTTCCATTGATGATGCGACATACATAGAAAAGATACTGACTGCCGTCGAATTATTTTAGCTATCATACAACAAGGGCGTCCCTAGGGACGCCCTTGTTGTTGCTACGATGAACAGGCTATTTCACGACCTGGAACCGCTTGGTTGCAGTGGTTCCGTTCGCTTTCATCGTGCAGTAGTAGGTTCCTGCAGGCAGTGCCGATGTGTTGAAATGCACCGAACGCAATCCTTGCGCGCGATATCCTTCATCGATTGTCTCGATGTGCTCGCCGAGCTGATTGTAGACGTCGAGCCGGATGCGCATCGCATTGCCGAGTGCGTAGTTCACCGTGACGGTGCCCTTCGCAGGATGCGGGAACAGGTGAAGCAGTTCGAAGCCTTGCGGTACCGAACCGCCGCTGCCGCCGAGTGAAAGCACCGTTGTGTTGATGCTCACTGTATCGGTTGCGATGGCATTCCCGTCCTCATCGTAGGTCACCCAGCGAATGACAGGAGCACCGGAAGATGTCAGACCGCGCTTCAGCACGATGTTGGCATACTTCGATCGCGAACCTGACAGGACCGGGGTGGCATAGCTGAAGAGGGCATCGTGCATGCCTTGCTCGTAGCCGTCGAGTTCGGCATAGCCGTTTTCGAGGACGGTGCCCTGCCAGTACATACCCGAGCCGCCGACGATGATGTCGGTCGTATCGTAGGTACTGATGCTCAGCCACTTGACGGGCGGGCTGTTGCTGGGCGGTTCAACCTGCAGCTTGTTGGCGTACAGCTGTCCGGCAATCGTATCGGATATAACGACACCTCCGCCGCCTGGCTTGGTGGCCTTCCATGTACCGTAGTCGTACACGCAGCTGTCGCCGTCTGCATGGTGAATCACCAGCATGACATTGCCTGTCCAGTTACACGAGTAATCGATTTCGAGATTGAACCGCACCGTGCTGTTCGCGCTGATGAACCCGCTGTTCGGGATGCGGGTATACGGCGACGACCAGGCAGTCGGCACGAGATCGACCTTCAGGTTGCTGCCGGTCAGATTGCACGGCGTCGGCGAAGGCACGATATCGATATGTGTAATCGGCGAGGCTGGCACCTTCGAGTTGAACACCACGAAATGTCTGCCCGAGGCATCCTTCGAATGAGGAATGTAGGGCTTGACCTTTACGTCGTCGCATTCGAGGAGCGGCGTGCGGTCGCAGTTGTAGTCGAACCGCAGGATGCAGGAGTCACGATCGCCATGATGGACGACCAGCGTGACGAACACATTGTTCGATGCCGTTGTCGGCGTGATATCGAAGCTCATGTTCATGTTTCCGCTGCACGGCGGGATGTACGTGAGGATTCCCGACGTACTGCCCACTGGTGCCGGCGTGACAGGTGTGCACGGGCTTGTGCCGATGCTGTTCACTGTACCGTCGCTGATCGTGTAGGAAATGGACGTGATCGGTGATCCGACCCCGTTCGCAATGGTGACATTGTACTTGCAGCACAGCGTATCGAGGTATGCATCGATGAGCGAATCGCACGGCGTATCGTCGCACGGCGGGAGATCGAAGCACACGCTATCGCAGAGGATTCGTTGATTATTGAACATCACACCGTAGCGGATACAGGCGAACGCATCGCTCGGGGAGGTATCGGTGAAGGTGATCGTCTGCGAACTTGTTCCAGTCGGGACGCCAAGCGAAGAAGGTGCCACAGTACCCTGGAAGGATTCGAACCACACCGGCAGCGTACCTGCGGAGGTGTTGCTGGTGTTCAGTGTGATGGTGTACTCGCACTCTCCGTTCGGAGTGGTGCCGCCGGAAACAACGCTGGTCACATCGACGCTGAGCGAATCGCAGAGGCTTGAACTGCCGCCGCACGGCGGAAGATCGAAGCAAATTGAATCGCACACCACGCGTTGATTATTAACCATGATGCCGTAGCGGATACAGACGAAGGTATCCGTCGGAGGATCATCGGTAAATGTGAGCGTGTAAGCGAAAGTGCCCGGTGCAAGAGTACCGGTATTTGGTGACAGTGACCCCTGATCGGAATCGAACCAGATATTATAGGTGCTCGATCCAGAGTTTGTCAACGTCACCTGAACCGAGTACTCGCAGTCGCCGTCAGCATCTACGCCAAGGCTCATGACGTTGTGTCGATCCACGTGGATAGAGTCGCAGTCGTTTGATCCGCCGCCGCACGGCATAATATCAAAGCAGACGCTATCGCATACCCTGCGCTGCCCGTTGGAATACACTCCGTACCTGATGCATACGAAGGCATCAGTCGGCGGCGTGTCGGTGAATGTGAGTGTCTGGATGCTCGTACCGGAGGGCAGCGTGACGGCGGCCGGCGATACCGAACCCTGGAAGGATTCGAACCAGACATTCATCGGACTGCCGCCGGCATTTGTCATCGAGAGTTCGACAGTGTATTCGCAATCTCCGACGGCATTGACGCCGCTGCTGAAGACTGCATGGAGCGAAACTTCGAGCGAATCGCAATCTCCGTCCCCGCCGCACGGCGGAAGATCGAAGCACACGCTATCGCAAAGGACGCGATTATTCCCATCGAAGTACCCGTACCGGATACAGACGAACACATCGGTTGGCGGAGTATCGGTAAACGTCAGCGTTTGCGTACTCGTACCCGGTGGAATACTCAATGTATTCGGGGAGACGGTACCGGCATCGGACTCGAACCAGGCATTAAGCGAAGAGCTGTTCGGGTTGTTGATGCTAAGCGTTACCGAGTACTGGCAATCGCCTGAAGCAGGATCGATACCGACTATATTGACCGAGTGGGGAATGGCACGGTAGCATTCCGTTTGGCTTGTATCCTTGCCGATGGTGACGCATGCCGTACCGGATTCCAACTCGCCGGTGATAACATCACTGACGGTTGTGCTGTTGATGAGATGCCGGACCGCCGCATTAGCTGCAAACGTATTGCAGGCTTCCTGCTGGTCCTGGGCGGTGCTTGATAGTTGACCGGTGAAGACCGCGGTGGCGGAGTTGCCTGCGCCTACGGGAGCAGAACCGAAGTAATAGCCGAAGTTCATATCTCCGGCTGAAACGCCGCCGCTCCATGTACCCAACGTGCCGCAGGCACCGACGAACATCGGTCCGGGGGCGCCGACAGGCGCAAGGGTATTGACGTTCGCAAAGCTCAGCGGATTGCTGTAATCGCTTGCCGTTGGTGCGGTGGAGACGGTCGTGAGATAGTTAACATCAAACATACTGCCGCGGAAGCTGCATGGCCCGAGTATGAGCCTGTCATTGGTGCCGTCGTCGCGCGGCAGTAGGTCGGCGAATGTAATATGCCGCAATCCGACCGATCCTGGTGCGACGGTAAGCTGGAGGCGGTAGTTTACGTTCGAGCCTGCACTTGTCGTGAGGCTGGACGCCCAGCTCGATGTATCGATCGCGACGGCTTTATCCAGCGTAAACCCTGCCGTACCGACAACGGTGATGTAGTCGGTGTTCGAGATTTCAGGGGAACTAAGCGTGCCGCCCGCAATTGTGAAGTTATTCGGGATGTTACCGAGCGCAGCAGTATCGCGCACACGGACATCGAATTCAATGAAGTAGAACGGTACGCCGAATGCACCGTACATACCGCAGCCTCCGTAGAAGATATCCTGGCAGGTTGCCGGGATCGTCGGGAGCGAGATATTGACCGTATTACCGGATGTCGATATTGCAGGTCCGCTCCAATTCGAGGTCGTCTGGCACGGCACACTCCAGCTAGAGGTCGTATTGAATGCCGGGTTGCCGATGTATTCGAGGTTCGGATCAAGGATGTCGGTGATCGTAGCGCCGGTGATCGGAAGACCGCCGATATTTTGCAGCCTCAATCTGTAGCGAAGCGTATCGCCGGGAAGGTAGTTCGGCTGTTCGTTACAGACGTCCTTCCACAAGCATGGATCCGGGTCCGGTGCTTTCACTACGAAGCTTGCACATGCGGACTGCATCGGGCCGCCCGGGAAGCTGTACCATGCGCAATTGGTGATCGTGGAGCCGACTGTTGCCGTACTATCGATGGTGAATTCTACCTCGAAGTAGCGGCATGCGGTCGGCGGCAGCGGACTGGTGAGAGTTGCCGTGACAATGTTGCCGCTGAGCGTTGCAGCCATACCACTGGAGACGGTACCAATCGAAAGCCCAGTCAGGCCAGATGGAATTGTATCGGTAATCGTGATACCGGTTATTGGTACGCTTCCGGTGTTGCAGAAGTACACGCGGTACTTGCCGGCGCATCCCGGTTGACCG
>PABJ01000067.1 GCA_002699105.1 Ectothiorhodospiraceae bacterium
AGCAATTCCGCCAGCTTGGCAAGGTCGAGGTGCTGACGGTATCGAAGCTGTTTGCAGAAGCGATCAAGCGGACGCACCTGCACCAGTCCATCAGCTCCTTATTCGATGTTGATAAAGACAAAATAATGTAATTCAGTCAGGAGAAAGACGGTGGCAGAGATTACCATCAATGCCCGGATACGCAAGGAAACCGGAACAAAGCACGCGAATCAACTCCGCCGCGAGGATCGCGTCCCCGGTATTTATTATCTACATGGCGAACACAATATCGCTATCGATATCGCTCGCCTCGATTTGCGCCCGGTCGTATATACAGCCGAAACCAACATCATTAATCTCAAGCTCGACGACGGCAGCGAACATCAGTGTATCATGAAGGATCTGCAGTTCGATCCTGTCACCGACAAGCTGATTCACTACGATTTGCTCGGCCTGGTGAAGGGCGAGAAGCTCCGTCTCGAAATTCCTGTCGTCTTAACCGGTACGCCAATCGGAATCAAGGCAGGCGGTATTCTCCAGCACGTGACAAACCGCGTGATGGTCGAGTGCTTGCCGAAGGATATTCCGCAGCATATCGAGTTCGACGTCTCAGGCCTTGAGGTCGGTGATTCTCTCTCGATCAGCGATGTGGATATGCCGGATATTGAGTTTCTCGTCGAAGCGGACACGACCGTAGCCACGGTGCAGTTCCCGAAGATCGTCGAAGAGGAAGAGCCGGAAGAAGAAGGCGAAGAGCTTACCGAACCGGAACTCATCGGCAAGGAAGGCGACGAAGAGGAAGGCGAAGAGAGTCAGGAAGAGGAGAGTTAATCTCTCTTGGATTCACTTGGCGAGTCCGTACCCGGGAATCCAGATGCAGTCGAGCGGCTATGTATCGCAGGGCTCGGCAATCCCGGGAAGAAGTATGAAGACACGCGCCACAACATCGGCTTTATCATGGTTCAGCGGCTTGCTGAACGCTACGGATTCGCCGATTTCAGAAAAGGGCGGCTGTGTACATACACGGAAGGCAATGCAGGCGGCAAGGAGCTTTTCCTCTGTATGCCGCAAACGTATATGAACCGCAGCGGTGAAGCGCTGCGGTTATTGCTTGAAAGCGAGGAACTCAATCCCTCGCAATGCCTGGTCGTCTACGACGATTTTGCGCTGCCTGCCGGAACGCTCCGGATGCGAAAGAAAGGCAGTGCCGGCGGACATAACGGCTTGCAATCGGTGATCGATGAGTTGGGCACCGCACAGTTTCCCCGGCTCCGGCTGGGCATCGGTTCCCCGGATGACGGCGGAGATATTACCGATTACGTGCTCGGCCGTTTTGGCGATGATGAATGGAATCTTGCCGTCCGCACCGTGGAAACGGCTTGCAGCGCAGTGACCCACCTGCTTGTTCATGGGTTTTCGCGCACAATGAGTGTATTCAATAGTCAGCAGATGAATTTCGAGGATAAACAATAGCATGGACTTTGCATCAATAGGGTACTATCCGCCGGTGGTAGGCTTCGTCGGCCTGCTTATCGCCATATTGATATATAACTTCATTCGTAAGCAGCCTGCAGGCAACGAAACAATGCAGGACATTGCCGAGCAGATTCATGTCGGAGCGCTCACGTTTCTGAAAAGCGAGTACCGGGTACTTGCCATTTTTGTACTGATCGTGTTCGGGGTTCTGTTCTTCACTTTGGGTTCGGATACTGCGATCGCCTTCCTTGCGGGCTCCATATCTTCAGTCGTGGCCGGCTTTTTTGGGATGATCGCAGCGACGAGAGCAAACGTGCGTACTACCGAAGCTGCGCGTGCCTCCGGTCAGGCGAGAGCGCTCGTCGTGTCATTCCTCGGCGGTTCCGTAATGGGATTGTCGGTCGCAAGCCTCGGGCTTCTCGGTGTCGGCGTGTACTTTGTGTTGTACGGAACCATTGAGAGTTCAAACGTCCTGAGCGGATTCGCGATGGGTGCAAGTTCGATTGCGCTCTTTGCACGCGTTGGCGGCGGTATTTATACGAAAGCTGCCGACGTCGGTGCCGACCTCGTCGGGAAAGTGGAAGCGGGCATCCCGGAGGACGACCCCCGCAACCCTGCAGTGATTGCCGATAATGTCGGCGATAACGTCGGTGACGTGGCGGGCATGGGAGCGGATATCTTCGAATCCTATACCGGTTCTATTATTGCTTCCATTGCAATTGCAGCATCGGCAGCGAGTCTCGGTATCGAACCGTTCGCCAGTATGGCTGGTGAATTCATGCTTCTACCCGTCCTCATTACGACAATTGGTTTGTTCGCATCGCTTCTCGGTGTGGGATCGATCAAAGTCTTCGCGAACAGCGACCCTGCTGCCGCTCTGCGGTATTCAACGATTATATCCCTCGCCTTAATGCTGATCGGTTCCTTCTTCCTTATCGGTTGGATGGGAATCGAAGTCAACTATTTCTGGCCGCTGCTCTGCGGTTCTGTCGCTGGATTCCTGATCGGGCTCGCGACGGACTATTATACGAGCGGAAAGCCGGTAACGCGCATTGCCAATGCCAGCCGCACGGGCGTCGCAACCAACATCATTTCCGGTTTGGCTGTGGGAATGGAAAGCGTCATCATTACGGTGATCCTCATCGTGGCGGCGATCTTCCTTTCCTTCGAAACCGCCGGAATCTACGGAATCGCGATTTCCGCAGTCGGTATGCTTGCCACGGTCGGCGTGACGATGTCGGTCGATGCATACGGCCCGATTGCCGATAACGCCGGCGGCATCAGCGAGATGGCCGAACTCGGCAGCAGCGTGCGGAAGATCACCGATAAGCTGGATGCACTCGGCAATACCACTGCCGCAATCGGCAAGGGCTTTGCGATCGGTTCTGCAGCCCTCACAGCGTTGGCGCTCTTTACCGCCTACAGTTCTGCAGTGAACCTCGGTATCGGCCTCGATAAAGAATTTATCATTAACGTTATCGATCACACGGTCGTGATCGGCCTGTTCATCGGCGGCATCCTTCCGTTTGCCATCGCAGCGATGACGATGACCTCCGTCGGCAAAGCTGCCTTCTCGATCGTTGAAGAAGTGCGCCGTCAGTTCAGGGAGATTCCAGGACTCATGGATGGAACCGGCAAGCCGGATACAAAGCGCTGCGTCGATATCAGTACCAAGGCTGCATTGAAAGAGATGGTCCTTCCTGGCGTGACGGCAGTCGTTGCACCGGTTGTCGTCGGGTTCACGCTCGGTCCGGCAGCATTAGGCGGACTCCTCGCAGGAGCAACCCTCGTTGGTGTGCTGCTCGCCTTGTTTATGGCGAATTCAGGCGGCGCCTGGGATAATGCCAAGAAGTACATCGAACAGGGCAACCTGGGCGGTAAAGGTTCCGACGTCCACAAAGCTTCCGTCGTCGGTGATACCGTAGGCGATCCGTTCAAGGATACATCAGGTCCCGCAATGAATATCCTCATCAAGCTCATGTCGATTGTTTCGCTTGTAATCGCTCCACTGATTGCATCGTTAGCGAAATAATGGCATTTTAAATGATGTGTTTTTTACCCTGCTCGGGAAAAGGAATTCCCGGGCCGTTATGTTCAACCAGTCCATAGGGCAACACAGTACATGAAACGCTATTACGAGTGTACGTTTATCGTAAGTCCGGGTCTTGACGATCCGCAAACAGCCGCCGCCGTCGAATCGGTGAAAGAAACGATCGCCAAGAGCGGCGGAGAGATCAAAGGCGTGGATGATATCGGTAGACGCCGTCTCGCCTATCCCATTACGAAGAAGCACAATGGGTATTATACCAGCATAGAATTCGAAGCCGAACCGCATGCGATCGAGCAGGTAGAACGCTACATGAAGCTCGACGAGAACATTATGCGGTATCTGACGCTGCAGTTGGAAGAGCGCGAACTGAAGGCGATGCGCGACCGTGCAGCCGCACGCGCCGCAGAATTGGAAGCCCGCGAACAAGCGAAGGCTGAAGAAGAAGAGAAGCTCGAGCAGAAAGCGGAAGAGCAGCAAGCTGCAGCACGCGAGAAGAAGAAAGAAGCAGCCGAAGCTAAGAAAGAAGCTGCAGAAGAAGCAAAAAAGACTGACGCTGAAGAACAACCTTCCGAAGAGACTGAAGAGGCTGAAACAGCCGCTGAGGAAAAGAGCGAAGAGGACTAAATCGGAACGCAGCCGGCAGCACGCCGTGCCTTCCGAATGTGAATCGATATGTAGACAGTGCTCTGCACGGTTACGATGATGTTGAAATGTTGAGGTTCCCCAATGCCCGATTTGAAAATGCCAGAACTGAACTATGTGCTGATCGTTGGAAACCTGACCAAGGACCCAGTTTACCGGACGACCTCGAATAATACTCCGGTAGTAAATTTCTCAATCGCTTCAAATCGGCGGTATCGCGATAGGTCCAATATCTGGCAGGAAGATGTCTGCTACGTCGGCATTGTGGCATGGAACAAGCTGGCAGAAAGCTGCCACCAGCGCCTCCGGAAAGGAAGCGCGGTGCTCGTCGAAGGCGAGCTGCAGACGCGAAATTGGAAGTCCGAGGACGGAAGTCAGCGCAGCGTTCTGGAAGTGAAGGCACGGCGGATTCAATTCCTCAACAAGTTTACCCGCTATAACGGCAACGGTGAACAAAGCCATAACGGCGAAAACAATAACAATGATGACGACGACTTTTTCGAACTCTTTGGTGACGATGACGATTCGTACCGCAGCAACGGCAACGAAGAGCCAACGTATGAAACCAGCAAATCGGAACGGTCGTACGAATAATAGAACTTTGCTTGAGTTGGAGAAACGATGAAAGTAGTATTACGTCAATCGATAAGTACACTTGGGGAGATAGGCGATATCGTCAGCGTCAAGGACGGGTATGCACGCAATTACCTCCTCCCGCGCGGGATGGCTTATGTCGCAACGAAAGGTAACCTCAAAGTACTCGATGAAGAAAAGCGCCGCCTGGTTGCGAAGCAGAACAAGCAGCTGAAGGATGCAGAAAAGATTGCCGCAGAGCTCGAAAAGCACGAAAGCGCAATCACCATCCCGATGCAGGTAGGCGAAGAAGATAAATTGTTCGGTTCGGTTACCAAGGACATGATCGCAGAGAAACTCGAAGAAAAGGGTTTCACAATCGATAAGCGCAAAATCGAGATCGATGAGCCGATCAAAACGCTCGGAATTTTCACGGTCAACGTTCGTCTTCATACCACCGTCTACGCCAAAGTCAAGGTGTGGGTGACCAGAGAGGAAGAAGCCTAGCGCGAAGTTAATTTGACTTTCAATAGAGAAACCTTTGTATTGTAGGTTGACCGCCGCAATACAAAGGTCTTGTATTATATGACACTTACGAATAGAGAGAGTGTAAGGTTATGGCAAATCAAGTAGATTCGGTCGAGGAAGAAGCGAGACAGCAATCTTCGAGTACACTGGTTGAACTTACCGATGTCACCGTTCGATTTGCTGGAGATTCCGGCGACGGCATGCAGCTCACCGGATCGCAGTTTACGAACACCACCGCCCTTCTGGGCAATGATTTAAGCACCCTTCCCGATTACCCCGCGGAGATCCGCGCCCCTGCCGGAACGCTCTACGGCGTCTCGGGATTCCAACTGCACTTTTCCAGCCGCGATATTCACACCCCGGGCGATAAGCCGGATACCCTCGTCGCAATGAACCCCGCCGCGCTCAAGGTAAACCTTGAAGAGGTTCGCAATGGCGGCATGATCATCGTCAACGAGGATGCGTTCGACGATAAGAACATGAAGCTCGCCGGTTACAAGGAAAACCCGCTTGATGACGACACGCTAAGAGGCTTCAAGGTTTTCAAAGTGCCCATTACCAAACTGACTGTGAATGCACTGGACGGCGTAGGCCTTTCGATGAAAGAGGTCACGAGGTGCAAGAACTTCTTCGCGCTCGGACTTTGCTACTGGCTGTACAACCGTCCAATGGAACCCACCCTGGAGTGGATCAATACCAAGTTTGCGAAGAACCCGCTTCTCGTAGAAGGCAATACCCGCGCGCTGAAAGCAGGGTATAACTTCGGCGAAATCACCGAGCGGTTCACGACGCGCTATGCAGTCCGCCCGGCGAACCTCCCTGCCGGTACCTACCGCAACGTGACCGGCAACGAAGCCGTTGCACTCGGTATGGTGACCGCCAGCCTGAAAGCAAACGTGCCCGGCTTCCTCGGCAGCTATCCCATTACCCCGGCCAGCGATATCCTTCACGAGCTCTCCGCATACAAGAACTATAACTTCCGCACCTTCCAGGCGGAAGACGAGATCGCAGGTATCTGTACCGCGATCGGTGCGGCCTATGGCGGTTCGCTCGCATTTACGACGACGAGCGGTCCGGGTATGGCATTGAAGATGGAAGCCATCGGCCTCGCGCTGATGGTAGAGATTCCACTCGTGATCGTGAACGTCCAGCGCGGCGGTCCCAGCACAGGCTTGCCGACGAAAACCGAGCAGGCGGATCTCTTCCAGTCCATTCTCGGCCGGAACGGCGAGGCACCCGTTGCAGTGATCGCAGCGCAAAGCCCTGTGGATTGTTTCTACATGTCGATCGAAGCTGCAAGGATCGCTGTGAAGTACATGACGCCGGTCATCCTTCTTACCGACGGCTATCTCGCCAACGGTTCCGAGCCGTGGAATATCCCGAACCCGGACGATATCGAGCCGATCGAAGTGCAGTTCGCCGACGATCCGGAGACCTTCCAGCCGTATTCGCGTAACGAACACCTCGCGCGTCCGTGGGCAATCCCGGGTACGCCGGGTCTCGAACACCGCGTCGGCGGATTGGAGAAAGAGCATATCACGGGTAACGTGAATTACGTTCCGGCCAACCATGAATACATGGTCAACCTCCGCGCCGAGAAGATTCAGAATATCGCGAGCGGCATTCCGGAACAGGATTACTACGGTAAGGACGATGCAGATCTGGCAATCGTCGGTTGGGGCGGCACCTTCGGCGCCATTCGTTCGGCAACCGAGCAGCTCCTCGATGAAGACGCCAGCGTTGCGCATATCCACGTCAAGTATTTGAACCCATTCCCCGAAAATCTCGGGACTCTCCTCAAGAAGTACAAGAAGATTCTTGTACCGGAATTGAACCTCGGGCAGCTTGCATGGTTCCTCCGTGCAAACTACCTGCTCGATCCTATCACTTTATCAAAGGTGCAGGGATTGCCGTTCACGCCGTCGGAGATTAAGGAAAAAGTACATTCCATTCTCGAGTCCATGTGAGTTAGGAGCAGACAATGAGTACTGAAGATAAAGCACAAGCAACCGACGCTGTAAAACTTACGGCAAAAGATTTCGCATCCGATCAGGACGTACGCTGGTGTCCCGGCTGCGGGGATTATTCGATCCTCGCACAGGTGCAGCGCACGCTGCCCTCCCTCGGCATCAAGCGCGAGAACATCGTGTGGGTTGCCGGTATCGGCTGTTCGAGCCGCTTCCCGTATTACATGAGCACCTACGGATTCCACGGAATCCATGGGCGCGCATTGGCTATCGCCAGCGGACTGAAATCCGCGCATCCGGATCTTTCGGTCTGGGTCGCAACCGGCGACGGCGACTGCCTCTCGATCGGCGGAAATCACTTCCTCCATGCCATGCGCCGCAACATCGACGTCAACGTTGTGATGTTCAACAACCAGATTTACGGCTTGACGAAGGGACAGTATTCCCCGACCTCCGAGTATGGGAAGAAGACCCGCTCGACGCCGTTCGGCGCGATCGATCATCCCGTCAATCCTATCCTCATGGCAATCGGCGCAGAGTCGACATTCGTAGCACGTACGATGGACCGCGATCCGAAGCACATGCAGGAAATGATCTCCCGCGCGGCAGCGCACAAGGGCGTCGCATTTCTCGACGTGCTGCAGAACTGCAACATCTTTAACGATGGTGCATTCGAGCAGTTCACAGACAAGAAGCAGCGTCCCGAGACCACCGTCTACCTCGAACACGGCAAACCGCTGGTGTTCGGAAAGGACGACAGCAAGGGAATCAAGCTTGATGGATTGACGCCTCGCATTGTCGATCTCGGCGAGCACAGCAAGGACGATCTCCTTGTGCATAATGAGAAAGACCCGAATCTTGCAGCCGTTCTTGGCCGTATGGTGGAGCAGCCCGGATTGCCGATGCCATTCGGAGTCTTCCTCGCAATCGACCGGAAGACCTACGACGGCGAAATGCGCGACCAGATCGAACTCGTGACCGAGAAGAAGGGGCAGGGCGACCTCAAAGCGCTCTTCAACCAGGGACGCACCTGGGTTATCGACGAGCAGGGCAACCCCGAGAACAACTAAACCGGCTCACAGTATCTATGCCTTTTGCGCCCGGCCACAAGCCGGGCGCTTTTTTTTACCGCTCCTGGCAAAATGCCGAGAGCGTTGGAAACTAGCAGCGCAGCACCAGCCTCGTACTATGCATTGCGGATAGCCTAAGAATTCCCTACAATACTGTAACGCATTTCGCATCTACGGGTCTTTTAAATGCGATGTCTTTCCTTGGAGATGGTGCATGAATCTTCCTAGTGTAGTACAGTTCCTTATCGCGGCCGGATTACTTATCCTCCCCTGCCTGCCCACACATGTGTTCGCTCAGGGTCCTGCTGCAGGCAACCTTAGTTGGTATACCCAATGGGCACTTGTCGAACCGGAAAACGAGAACGACACAAGCGGTACGGCAATGTGGATGTACGGGGAGATGAAGTATTGCGGATTGGCGCATGATGTTACACGCGATGTGTTGTATGTCATCAGTCCGGGACCGCATGCCTTACACGGAGAGCCGTATTATCATCCCAAAGTATTGCGAATTGATGCGGAGACCGGCGCTCTCCTCGGTGAGCTGCCGATGGATACGAACATCGTGCGAGGTGGTTTGGATGATGGAACCTTTGCCCTCTACCGGATCCGTGTCGACGGAAAGGGAAGGATTTACGCCTGCAACGTCACTGCGCCCGGAGAGCCGAATGCCTCCCCGCTGCGTGTCTACTGCTGGGATAGCGATACATCGATGCCGCGACTGCTCTATGAAGACCCGATGACGGGGGAAGAAATTGCCGGGACGGCACTGGAAGTCTCGGGAAATAGCTGGAATCCGGCGTGGAATGACAGCACTGTGATTTACGTGAGCTCGGGCGCTTTGAGTGCAACCCAGGGAGATGGAAAACTCTTTATCCTACAGGAGGATGAACGGCCGAACCCCCCGTATGCATTCCGGCTGACGCATATCATCCAGAACTCCGAAACATCCGTGCAGATGTTTGGGGCTGGTATCGCAAGAGTAGCGGAGACAAGGCCTGTACCGCTTCCTATTCAAGCTGGAGATCTGTTTATCGCAGCGCCTGGAGGAAACATCCGTCGAATAGCGCAGCCTTCGTTTTCCACCACGGTTCCGCAAGTCTCGGAAGCATCTGTATTGCAAACCTATGCACAAGATACAGCGCCGAGGGAAGGTATTGGTATAGGCGGACCGCTTGCGATCGCTGAATACGGTGATATGTACCCGACAGTGATCACGGGCAGGATGACTGCCGGTATCGATACAAGTTCAGGATTGAATTATTATACAGTCGCTGATTCGTACGAAATATCGCACACCGGACAGAGCGGCAATCGATTTCCGCAATATCCCACTCCACATTTTGGGTACGATCTACCGGATCAGCTTGCCGGCCAATGTAACATTGCCGACATCGACAACGAAATATACATCCACCCCACGCAGGACATCCCTTACTTCAAGATATATTACCTGCTTTCCAATGCCGGTATCGCCTCCTTTATCTCACACACTCCTATGTTCTCCCCCGTCGAACTCAGCTCCTTCTCGGCGCAGGCAGATGGGAATGCCGTGTACCTTGAGTGGGCAACGGAATCGGAGACAAACAACCGCGGGTTTGAGATAGAGCGCGCATACGCCGCGCCGGAGATGTGGGAGACCGTCGGCTTTGTCCCAGGCAAAGGCACAACAAGCGAGCGCAGCGCGTACTCGTACCAGGATAACATCCAGCCTAGCAGCGCAGATCTCATCTATTACCGCCTTCGCCAGGTGGACTTCGACGGCACGTTCGAATACTCCCCGGTGGTGGAAGTGGCCATTGGGAAGGCAGATGAGTTTGCACTCTCGCCTGTGTACCCCAATCCTGCAAGTCTCAGCGCAACGCTGCGGTATACGCTCCCGGAGCAATCGCACATCACACTGGAAATCTTCGATGCCCTCGGGCGGAAGGCGCGCACGGTGCGGAATGAACTGCAGTCAGCGGGCATCCACACAACCGATATCGATTTGGCCGGACTGCCCTCAGGCATGTATCATTGCGTCCTGCGCAGCGGAGAGATGGTCCGCAGCCGGCGCGTGGCGATACGGCGGTAAGATGGTGCCGCGTGTGTCCGGCGGGATCTAGGTTCGGCGGGGAGGCTTCCGTACTTTTGTATATGCCTGAATCGATTCTCGATACCCTCCGCTCGGTCTTCCTTTTTGAATCCCTGGAAGAGGACCAGCTTTCCCGTGTAGCGGCAATCGCATCGCGCGTTCAACTGCAGAAGGGGGAGATGCTGTTTTCGGAAGGAGACCAGGCACGCGCGTTCTTTGCGCTCAGCAGCGGCGTGGTGAAGATATTCAAGCTGGCACCCAGCGGGGCGGAGTTTACTGTACACGTCCACAAGTCAGGGGACCTCGTCGCCGAGGCGGCGATCTTCGATCTCACCGTGTATCCGGCTTACTGCCAGGCGCTGGAACCGGCTGAGCTGCTGCGCATTCCGCGCGTGGATTTCGTCGAACTCATCCGCGCCGATCCCGAACTGGCGCTGCGCATCATGCATTCGTATTCCCGCCGTCTCCGTACCTTCGTGATGCAGGTGGAGGATCTATCCTTCAGCGACGTGAAAGCCCGGCTGGCGAACTACCTCCTCCGCAGCGCCCGTAAATCCCCCGATACCGGTGCGCTTACCCACACCCTCCATATCTCCAAGAAAGAACTTGCCCTACAGCTCGGCACTTCCCCGGAAACCCTCTCCAGAACACTCCGTGCGCTAAAGGACGAAGGGATCATCGAAGAGCAGGGCAAGTCGATCGCCGTGCTCGCGCCCGAGCGCCTGCGTTCCGAACTCCGGTAATCTTCAATTCTTTTTGCCGTCTTGACATGCATCAAGGCATGGCCAGTGGCATCTCCGTAGTTTTGATACAGATCAAACAACGAGGAGATCGACATGGTCCGAGAAATAATAGAAATTAACGAAGCACTTTGTGACGGTTGCGGCGATTGCGTTACTGAATGCAGCGAAGGCGCGATCAAGATAATCGACGGCGTGGCGAAGCTCGTGAAAGAGCAGTACTGCGACGGATTCGGCGATTGCATAGGCGCATGCCCCACGGGCGCGCTCAAGATCGTGAAGAAGGAGGTCGCCGCATTCGATGAGGAAGCGACGAAGCAGTTCCTTCTCGAAACGCAGGGCGAGCATGCCGTCCGCAAGATGGAAGCAGCGCAGCAAAAGCATGCAGGCGAAGGAAACGGCCATGCAATGCCCGCACTGAAAGTCCAGGAAATGCCGCACCGGGGCGGCGGTTGCCCGGGATCGGTGCAGCGCGATATGCGCAAGAACGCCGCCGCTTCGCAACCCGCAGAGCCTGCCGCCGGGGCGACCATCATCCCCTCCGAACTGCAGCAATGGCCGGTGCAGCTGCACCTGGTGAATCCCGCTGCCCCGTACTTCCAGAACTCCGAGCTCGTCGTGCTCAGCACCTGCGGCCCCGTGGCCTGCGCTGAAGTGCATCAGCGCTACCTGCGCGGCAGAAGCGTCGTGGTTGCATGCCCGAAGCTGGACCGTACCGATCCGTACGTCGAGAAGCTCGCCTCGATCTTCGCGGCAGCCAATACGCCCAAGGTCATCATCGTCGTGATGGAAGTGCCCTGCTGCAAAGGCTTGACGCAGATGACAGCGCAGGCTGCGCAGCTATCCGGCAGGGACGATCTCATCGTCGAAGAGCATGTGCTTTCTCTCGACGGATCGATCAAGGGCGTCCGGAATCTGACCCGGCCCATTGCCCACGCGTAGCAAAACAGCACGCACCTGACAGACAGAAGCACATTCACATTCTTATAGAAACTCAGTACCTATCAAAAGGAAGCTCCTATGTTTTGCTTTCAATGCGAACAGACCGCAAGAGGCACAGGCTGCACAGAAGTAAGCGCCTGTGGAAAAGACCCTATCACCGCTGCACTGCAGGATATCCTGCTGCACGTATCCAAAGGAATATCCCAGTACGCACACCGCGCACGGAAGCTCGGCGCCGCCGATCCGGACGTGGATAACTTTGTGATCGAGGCGCTCTTCACCACCGTCACGAACGTGAACTTCGATGCGCAGCGCATCAAGAATATGATCGGCGAGGCGGTAGCCATACGCGAACGCGCCCGGAAACTCTACGAACAGGCAGCAAGCGAAAAAGGCGAAGCCATCGAAATGGTGAACGGCCCGGCTGCATTTACCCCGGCAGATGAAATCGCGGACCTCGTCTCGCAGGGCACAAGTATCTCCATCCAGAAGTCGGTCCAGGAAAAGGGCGCAGATATCGGCGGGATGGAAGAGCTCGTCATGTACGGCCTGAAAGGAATGGTGGCGTACCTCGATCATGCGATCATCCTCGGCTACGAGAGCGATGAACTGAACGCATACGTGCATGAGACAATGAATGCCCTCTGCGAAGAGCAGAGCCTGGACGCATTGCTCGGCATGGCACTGAAGGTCGGCGAGATGAACCTCGCGACGATGGAACTTCTCGACCGTGCGCACACGGAAACCTACGGACATCCCGAGCCGACGGAGGTCGCCATCTCGCCGGTAGAAGGACACGCAATCCTGGTTTCGGGACACGACCTGAAGGATCTGGAAGAACTGCTGAAGCAGACCGAAGGCAAGGGTATCAATGTGTACACTCACGGCGAGATGCTGCCCGCGCATTCCTACCCGCAGCTCAAGAAATACAAGCACCTGGCAGGAAATTACGGCGGTGCATGGCAGAACCAGTTCTTCGAATTTGATGCATTCCCCGGGCCTATCGTCATGACGACGAACTGCATCCAGCGGCCAAACGGCTACAAGAACCGCATCTACACCACGGGCCTGGTAGCATGGGAAGGTGTGCAGCACATTGCCGACCGCGATTTCACACCGGTCATCCAAACAGCGCTAGCGATTCCCGGCTTTGTGGAGACCGAACCGCGCAAAACGATTACCGTAGGCTTCGGACGCCACGCCGTGATGTCGGTTGCCGATAAAGTGATCGACGCGGTGAAGGCAGGCCAGATCAGGCACTTCTTCCTCGTTGGCGGCTGCGACGGCGCTCGTCCGGGCCGGAACTACTACAGCGAGTTCACCCAGCAGGCTCCCGAGGACACCGTGATTCTTACGCTTGCGTGCGGCAAGTACCGCTTCAACAAGTTTGAATTCGGCGATATCGGCGGCATCCCGCGTCTGCTCGATGTCGGCCAGTGTAACGATGCATACTCCGCAATTCAGATCGCAGTCGCACTGGCGGATGCGTTCGATACCGATGTGAACAGTCTGCCGCTCTCGCTCATCCTTTCCTGGTACGAGCAGAAGGCCGTGGCGATTCTCCTCACGCTGCTCCATCTCGGTATCCGCAATATGCGCATCGGGCCGACGCTGCCTGCGTTCATTTCGCCGGCGGTACTCGATGTACTCGTCGAGAAGTTTAACCTCATGCCCATCACCACGCCGGAAGACGATCTGAAGGCCATTCTGGGCTAGCCGCTGCGGCACGCTGTATAGATACTCCGAGAGGCCGGGGGCACGGTTCGCAAAGCGCGGACTGTGCCCTCACCTTTTTGCGGCATTCGGGATTGCGCCGGGTTTTTCCGTAATTACATGACGAACGCACGTCACAATATCCGAGCGGCACAATGAGCGATAAAGTCAACGACCTGAACGATCTGCATAAACTTGTCCCTGGCAGCGAACCGCCCAAGGACGAACCCGACTCGGGCAAAGAGCCCGACAGAGCGACCCAGATGGTGACGCTCGATATCCGCCTTGAGACGAAAGGCCGTAAGGGCAAGGGCATGACCGTGATTTCGGGATTTCATCACCATAAGCAGCACCTCGAAAAGATCGCCAAGGAACTGAAGGCTACTTGCGGTGCGGGTGGCACGGTGAAGCGCGACGCCATCGAGATACAGGGCGATCACCGTGAGAAAGTCGCCCAACACCTGGAAAAGAAGGGCTTCAAGACGAAGGTCATCAAGCGGTAGCTGCGCAGCGGCGTTGCGGAATGATATCGGGCGAGTTTGTGTTGTATTGAGTGAACAAGGAAAATTCACAGAATAATCCCCGTTCAACCATCAATAGTTCATCAAATTGGGTTAATTACACAATGGATATCAACATTGGTATCGAAGCGGATGACCGCAAGAAAATCGCAGAAAAACTTTCGAAACTTCTCGCCGACTCGTACACGCTGTACGTGCTGACGCACAACTACCATTGGAACGTGACCGGACCGATGTTCAAGGCGCTGCACGAGATGTTCGAAGAGCAGTACACCGAACTCGCCACGGCAGTGGACGAGATCGCAGAGCGCATCCGTGCACTTGGCGCATTTGCGCCGGGGACGTTCGCGGAGTTCATGCGCCTCAGCGATGTGGAGCAAGGTAACGGCAAGCCCCCTGAAGCACTGGTGATGATCAAAAACCTCGTGAAAGCGCACGAAACGGTGACCCGCACTGCGCGCGAAATCATCCCAGTTGCCGACGAAGCCGGCGATGATTCCAGCGTCGATCTTGCAACACAGCGTATGGCTGTGCATGAGAAGACAGCATGGATGCTGCGCTCGCTCCTCGAGAATTAAGCCGCTTCGGCAATCGAATCGTCAAAGGGCACGCATTGCGTGCCCTTTTTCTGTCCCCATATGCGTATCTTTTAGCATCTCATATCATAGAACAACGGCTTGGTAAGGTACCTATGAAGCGGCTGATTCCTGTATTCTGTATTCTCTATACATTCACCCTCTCCGCGCAGCCTGTTGTGGTGGATACCGCAGTGCAAATGAGCGACGGCGTCACTCTGGATCTTCTCTACGCCCGGCCGCAGGTAAATCCGCCGTTCGAAGGCTTTCCTGCTATCCTGTTCGTACATGGCTTCGCGGGGAATAAGGACGCGCACCGGAACGATGCGAAAAACTTCGCCTCCCTGGGCGCAATGGCGGTATCGTATTCTGTCCGAGGGCAGGGTGCAAGCGGCGGGACATTCAGCTTCTTTACCGAAGACCGGATCCTTGATGATCTCCGCGAGATGATAGCATTCACGAAAAGCCTGCCGAACGTCAACCCGGATAAGATTGCAGTCTATGGATTCTCACAAGGCGGACTCCATGCATGGTCCGCTGCCGCGTACGATATGGGTGTGCGGACGGCAGTCTCGTTCATCGCAAACGGCAGGTTCGAAGAAAACTGGACGCAAAACAACGCACTGAACTGGCTCTTCGGTACCACGTACACCACCACTACGGTGCCGATTGATCCGGCAATTAAGCAGATGGTACAGGCGGCAATAAATACCGGCAATATCGGCGATGTGCGCGCGTACATGCAGGCGCATACCACCAAGCCGTTGGAGACCTCCGTCAACACCCCCGTGCTGATGATCTTTACAACGTACGATCAGTATTTCAATCCGTCAGCTGGCATCAGGCAGTTTTCGCGCATCCCGGCGAACAAACGCATGCTGCTCATCCCCGCTGGTCACGGCCCCTCAAACAACACGGAGTGGAACGATTACGGTGGGTATGTAGCGGGGAGGTGGCTACTCCATCACCTGCTGGATGAACTGCCCGATCCCAACATCTTGTCACCGGATTCGGCTGTGCAAATCTACGATGCAGGTACGGGCGAACTGCGCACCTTTGCATTGCGAGATAGCGCCCGGTGGCTTGGCACCGATAGAACGCCCCAAACCCTCCATCGCAAGCGGCTGTATTTCGATACGAACTCCCTCGGCGATACCAATCCGCCGGACGAGGGCGAACAGACTATCGCCTATCTTGTCAACCTCGGCAGCACTCCGAAGAAATTCCGGACCGAGCCTTTGGCGGAGGATTTCACGATCGCCCCGGTTCCAATTACGGCGTCCCTCACCACCGACGCCACAGCGCCATCTTACCAAATGAACGTCCAGCTCTACGAGATCAACCCTTCGACAAACGAGGCTGTGCAAATAACGCGGGGACATTATCACTTCCCGGATAATCCGGCCGGCAGCCGCGACTGGATGACGTTCGAATTCAACGCCGCGCTTCACACTGTACGTGCGGGACATATCATCGAAGCGCGGGTTCATCCCGGTCATGCAGCCATCACCAACCTGACAAACAACTTCGTCTTCGGCCCGCGCGATAACGGGTTTACCAGTATATACTTCGGCGGCGGCACCGAGTCGTGGATAGAACTGTATTCGCTCAACCAGCCGCCGGTGTCGGTAGGGGAAGCGCCTGTTGCGAAGTCCGAAGAGTTAGCCATCTATCCAAATCCCGCCGGACCAGCCAGTCTAAGTGGATCGGATGTGGTCACCGTGCAGGTGAACGGCAGCGAGGCGATGAACTACGAAGTCCGTCTGTACAACCAGCTCGGCAAGGTCGTCGCATCCCAACGAGCTAGCGGCGCTGTCACGCGCTTCAACGTTGCGGATCTTCCGGCAGGTATGTACTACGTCATTGCCTCGGGCGGATCAGAATACCGTACCTCTTCCGTCATGCTGCTGCGGTAGCAATCCCTCGCCGAAAAAAATGCAAATAAAATGAATTCAGGGGTTGCATATCTTCATCCCGGGCAGTATCTTTGGATTAAGTCTAAATAGAGACCGTCGCCGTATATACGAATGAGTCGCTATCAAAGACTGCCCCAATGAGCTGAAGGGGTAAAAAAATTTGTCAGGTTGTTTATACGTAGTCTAAATAAAAGCATCTCTGGAAGGTTACCATGGCACTATTAAAGCACCTCGCCGCGATTATGGCTTCCGTTCTTCTCACCTGCGCCGCTACCAGCGCACAAACGATCACGGGTACGATTTCCGATGAGCATGGGCATCCGCTGCCCGGAGCGAACGTTTCGCTCGCCGAAACGGTATTAGGCGCAGCGACGAATGCGTCCGGGCAGTACTCAATCGCACGGGTACCTGCTGGTGAGCATACAATTCGTGTCTCCATGATAGGATTCGAACGGTTCGAATCTTCGATTACTGTTGCGGAATCTGGCGCCGTGTTGGATGCGGTTCTCCGCGAAACCCATGTCAATATGTCCGAAGTTGTCGTCACCGGCAGCCGCCGGGAACAGCTCTACAGTGAAGCACCGGTGAAAATCAACGTGCTCGACGATAAACTCTTCAAAGCGGTGCAGTCCGCCAGTCTTGTTGAAGGCCTGAGCTATCAGCCCGGCCTACGGACGGAGAACAACTGCCAGAACTGCGGATTTACGCAGGTACGCATCAACGGACTTGAAGGACCGTACTCCCAGGTGCTTATAGATAGCAGGCCGCTGTTTGGGAGCCTGGTCGGCGTGTACGGTTTGGAGCAGGTGCCTTCGGTGATGATAGACCGTGTGGAGATCGTGCGCGGAGGAGGCAGTACGCTCTACGGATCGAACGCAGTCGCCGGGACGATTAACGTTATCACCAAGGAGCCAACTGCGAATTCGTTCAACTTCACGACATCGAATGCCTTCATCGACGGCAGGATCCCCGACCGGTCATCGCAGCTTAGTACCTCAATTGTTAACGATAACCATAACCTCGGCATGTACCTCTTCGGTCTGTACCGCGAGCGCACGCCCTACGATCACGATGGAGACGGCTACTCCGAGATCACGAAGCTGCAGAACGCATCGCTCGGAATGAAGGCATACTACAGTCCGAGTCATACGGGAAGGCTTACCCTCGATGTGCAGCATCTCTCAGAATCCCGCCGCGGCGGAAACCGTTTTGACTTTCCAGAGCATGAAGCAGACATCGCGGAATCAGTCGAACACGATATCACGAATATCGGCATTACGTACGAGCAGTATCTGAACAGTGAAGACGACAGGATCTCCTTGTACACATCGGGTTCAAACGTAGAGCGCGCGAGCTATTACGGTGCCGGGCGCGACCCCAACGCATATGGGAATACCAGGAACCGGCTGTTTGTTGCGGGGGGGCAGTTTTCCCATGCAGGCGACGAATATTTCGGCGGCGAGAGCATCACGACGGTGGGCATTGAATGGAAGCAGGATCACCTCGAAGACGAGACGCCGGGATACGATAGATATATCGATCAGCGAGTCAATCAATTGGGCGTCTATCTCCAGCAGGAGCTGAAATTCGGATCTCTGGTCTCGGTCAACCTCGGCCTTCGCGGCGAGGATCATTCAGCGCTGGATGGAATCGTGTTTGATCCGAGGGCGAACCTTCTTGTGAATCCGCTTGAAGACATGCAGGTGCGATTGACGTATTCGACGGGATCGAGGCCGCCGGTAACGTTCGACGAGGACTTACACATTGAAGCGGTCGGCGGTAACGTGCAGATCATCACCTCCGCAGCCGACCTCCGGCCCGAGACCTCCGAGAGCTTCAGCGGGGCGGTGGACTACGACCTGCGAATTGGCAGTCTTCCCATTACTGTGACATTCGATGGATTTCACACGGAACTTCGCGATGCATTTGTGCTTGAAGAAACAGCATCCGATGCAGACGGAAACATGAGACTTGAGCGCAGAAACGGCGGCGGCGCCCATGTGTCGGGCGGCGGGTTTGAGGTGAAAGTCTCTCCATCGTCTGATGCGCAAATCCAATTTGGGATGACGTTCCAGGAAAGTAGACTCGAAGAAGCAGCGGAATGGGCGGAAGGCATGTACTCAGAGCAACTCCTCAGAACGCCGGGCTCCTATGGATACGTATCATCCTACTTCTGGTTCGGCGAGCGCCTCAATATGAGCGTTTCCGCTGTGTACACGGGATCGATGACGGTTCCGCACTACGCGGGGTACATAGCCGAGGATCGGTTAGAGCGGACGGAGGCGTTTTTCGATGCTACCATCCGTGCAGGATACGTCCTCCTGGAGAAGCCGTATCTCGAAGTATTCGCTGGGATGTACAACGTCTTGAACCAATACCAAACCGACTTCGATCGCGGTGCGGATCGCGATGCAGGATATGTCTACGGACCGATGCGCCCCCGTACCATCTTTGGCGGTCTTACGGTTCGCATGTAACTCATCTCATCATCAAACCTCCGAAGCGGCGCTATGCGCCGCTTTTTTACGTCTGATTATTTAGAGTCATCTAAATATTGACTTGACATACACCTAATATTGGGCTATATTGGCACGAAATAATTGTTTGCAAAACTCGCATTTTGATAGATAGGCAGCTTCGTGCATGCATGTATATAGATCACACATAATCCTGGTAGTACTGGCGGCTTTGTTTGTGCATCTACCGCTGGAAGCGCAGACAATTCGCGGTGACGTAAGGGATGAAACCGGCGAACCGCTGGAGCTCGCGAACGTCGTCGTCGAAGGGACATCGCTCGGCGCCGCGACGAACGAACGCGGTGAGTTTGCCATACGGGATATCCCGCACGGCACGCATCTGCTTGCCGTATCAATGATAGGATACCTGCGCTGGACAAAGGAAGTGCATGTCGAGCCGGGCGAGTCGCTTTATTTGGCAATCGAACTCAAGTCGGATGCGCTTGAGGTAGATGAAGTGGTGGTAACGGGTTCTCGGCGCGAACAGCGCTATAGCGAAACGCCCGTGAAGATCAATGTGCTGAACGATCAGGTATTCGAAAGTGCGCAGACGATAAGCTTGATGGAAGGCTTGAGCTTTCAGCCCGGCCTTCGGGTAGAAACGAACTGCCAGAACTGCGGCTTTACGCAGGTTCGTATTAACGGCCTCGGCGGGGCGTATTCTCAGGTGCTTATTAATAGTAGGCCGGTGTTCGGCAGCCTGAACGCAGTCTACGGCCTGGAACACCTGCCGACCGGCATGATAGACCGTGTTGAAATAATTCGCGGCGGCGGGTCTTCGCTCTACGGCAGCAATGCCGTTGGCGGGACAATCAATGTGATAACACAGGAGCCGACAACGCAGCAGTTTGAATTCGGAATCCAGAACACGCTTGTCGGCGGTTCGGAGCCGGACCGTGCATTTACGCTCGGCAGCTCAATCAGCAACCAGAGCGAGACCGCCGGTGCATATATCTTCGGACTTATCCGCGAGCGCGAACCATACGATCACGACGGTGACGGCTTCTCGGAACTTACACAGCTTACCAACCGCACAATAGGGGTACGCGGCTATGTAAACCCTGCCGAGCGCGGAAAGCTGACGCTCGATTTTCAAACAGTAAGCGAAGAGCGGCGCGGAGGAAATAACTTCGGCCGACCGCCCCATGAAGCAGATATCGCCGAGCAATTGATTCACGACGTCTATACTGCAGGACTGACTTACGAGCAGTTCCTACCCGGCACTCCGCACAAAATCAGCGCGTATACCTCGGCCAGCATCACCCGCAGGGATAGTTATTACGGAGTAGGAATGGACCCTAATGCTTACGGCACGAGTGAAAACGACATCTACGTAGCCGGTGGGCAATATTCCCATGTGGAAGAAGATGTGCTGTCCTTCGAATCGATAACTACCGCAGGTATCGAATATAAATCAGACCGGATCGAAGACAGGATACCGTCATACGGCCGAGAGATCGTAGAGACCAACAATGCCGTCGGGATGTATCTGCAGCAGGAAGTGAAGTTCAGTCCGATGATAACTGCGACAGCCGGATTGCGGGCCGATAAGCATAGTCTGTTGACGGACCTGCAGCTGCATCCACGGTTGAACCTGATGGTTCGTCCGGTCACACCTGCAACGATCCGTCTCACGTATAGTACAGGTTTCAGGCCGCCTGCAATCTTCGATGAAGATCTTCACCTGGCTACAGTCGGCGGGGAAGTGCAGTATATCACCGTAGCCGAAGACCTCGGTCCCGAGCGTTCGGCGAGCTATAGCGCAGCAGTCGATTACAGTTTTCATCTCGGCGGGCTAAGGATGCTTGCCACGGTAGATGGGTTCTATACTCGCTTAACGAACACCTTCATTCTGGAAGACGCCGGAGAGGATGCAAATGGAAACTCAATCCTCCAGCGGAGGAATGGAGACGGGTCGAGTGTCAGGGGCATAAGTCTCGAACTAAAAGCTGTTGCATCGACATGGCTCAGTATTCAATCTGGATTGACTGTACAGGAGAGCGAGTATGATGCGCCTATCGAATGGGCGGAAGGACAATTCACATCCGAGTACCTGCGGGCTCCCTCAATGTACGGCTATCTGACAGGGAACATTACCCCATCGGAGCAGTGGATGGTCAGTGTCTCCGGCGTGTACACAGGCTCGATGCAGGTGCCGCATCTGGCAGGGTATATAGATAGGGACGTTCTCGAGACGACGGAGGCATTCTTCGATATGACGCTTCGGTTGGGTTATACCTTCGGCGAGACGCCAAGCATGGAAGCGTATGCTGGAGTGTACAACATCCTCGATAGCTACCAGAGCGACTTTGATCGCGGCATCAATAGGGATGCCGGATATATTTACGGACCGTCCCGTCCGAGATCGCTTTTTGGCGGCATAAAGGTTATACTATGACCTCCACATCGGAACTGCGATATGCATAGCGTCATTGTAGAAAACTATATCAAGACGATCTACCAGCTCGAAAATCTCGAAGGCAGGGCAACTACCTCGCTGCTCTCGGAGAAGATGCAGGTATCGCCTGCGACGGCAACGGATATGATGAAACGCCTCGCCGACGAGGGAATCGTCCGGCACGAACCCTACCGTGGCGTCCGGCTGACGGGGCGCGGGAAGAAGCACGCGCTGAAGATCATTCGGCGGCACAGGCTCTGGGAGTTGTTTCTCGTCCAAGTGCTTGATTTTGAATGGCACGAGATCCATGAGGAGGCGGAGTTGCTTGAGCATTGCACGAGCGAAAAGCTGGAGGCTAGGCTGGATGAATACCTGGGTCATCCGACGGTCGATCCGCATGGGCACGCGATCCCGAACAGCAACGGGGAAATACCAAACATCGAATACATTCCGCTGGCGTCGGCCAATCCCGGGGATACGGTCAGGCTTCGCCGCGTGAACGACGACAGTTCGGATGTACTGCAGTACTTGAGCCAATTGGGTATCGAACTCGGCTCCGATCTGGCGATAGTCGAGAAGATTGCATTCGATGGGACTATGCGCGTACGCGTCGATGGCGGGGAGCAGTTCATCAGCGAAAAGTTGGCGAACCACCTTTTCGGCGAATTGATGAAGGGAGGTGCATGATGGACGCGGCAGTGTTGTTCGGAACGATAGGCCTTCTGCTTGCAATTGTGCTGGTGTTTCTGCCGGATCACGGCCTCATCGCGAGGATGCGCAAGCAGGGCGAACGCAGCCGGAAGGTCCTTCTCGAAGATGCCCTGAAGCAGATATACGACTGTGAACACAAGGGAACCACCTGCACGGTGAAACATATCGCAGGCGCTATAGGCGGGACGCAGAATGATGCCGCGAAGATAATTACCGTGCTGCAGGGAAAAAACCTTGCTACCGTACGCAGGGAGTACGTGTACCTCACGGATGAAGGCAGAGAATATGCACTTAGAATAATACGTTCGCACAGGTTGTGGGAACGCTACCTTGCCGATGAAACTGCGGTGAAGGAAACCGAATGGCACACGCTTGCCGAGCGCAAGGAACATCAATTGACGCGCCGCCAGGTGAACCAGCTTGCAGCGCAGTTGGGACATCCGACGTACGATCCGCACGGCGACCCGATCCCGACCGAGTTCGGAAACTCTCCGCACATCGCAGGGAAGCCGCTTTCAGAATTCGCCGAAGGAGAACGCGGTGAGATTCTTCATGTGGAAGACGAGCCCGAGGCCACCTACGCAGAACTCGTGCGTTACGGCCTGAAGCCGGGGTTGATTATCAAAGTCGTCGAGAAGTCCGACGAGCATATCGTCATCGGTGTGAACGAACTGCAAATAACCCTCACTCCCATGATGGCTGCCAACCTTACCGTGGAACCGTTCCGGGAGCTCCGGACGCCTGAGGATACAGATCACAAAACGCTATCGGATCTGAACCTCGGCGAGAGCGGAATCGTCAAGCAGCTTTCTCCGGAATGCCGCGGAATGCAGCGGCGCAGGCTCATGGATTTGGGGCTGCTGCCCGGGACGCCCGTTACCGCCGAGATGAAAAGTCCTGCCGGAGAACCGACTGCATATAGCATTCGCGGTGCGACGATTGCACTGCGCAGCGATCAGGCGAACCTGGTGTACCTGGCAGACGACACCGCCGAACATGGACATAAATAGCCTTATGGATACGAAAAGAACAGAACATACTGGTCACGACAACTGCAACGACTGTGCGTTTTCGGGTCCGAGAAACCTCACCAAGCTTGGAATTTCCCAAGGCAAGCACGACCATATCATAGCGCTGGCAGGGAATCCCAATGTCGGGAAGAGCACAGTGTTCAATGCCCTCACAGGCTTGCGGCAGCATACCGGGAATTGGCCCGGGAAAACCGTCGTACGGGCTGAGGGATCGTTCCGGTACGGCGAAAAGCTGTACAAGGTGGTCGATCTCCCCGGCACGTATTCTCTGCTATCGACGAGCGAGGATGAGGAAGTCGCGCGCGATTTTATTCTCTTCGGGCGGCCGGATGTGACCGTCATCGTTGCCGATGCGACGAGGCTGGAACGCAATCTCAACCTCGTGCTTCAAGTGCTCGAAATCACCGACCGTGCAGTGCTCTGCGTCAACCTTATCGATGAGGCACGGAGAAACGGTATTACGATAGACGACCGGGTGCTATCTCGCGAGCTTGGCGTGCCTGTTGTACTTATGGCAGCGAGAAGCGGCGAAGGAAACGAACAGTTGCTCCAAATGATAGAGGCTGTTGCGACCGGCGAATATATTTGCAAACCGCATCGCAGACGCGACGAACCTGCCGAAATCCGCGAGGCGTTGGATTCGCTCGAACGAAAACTGCGCGATGCGTACCCTGACATTCCGAATACACGATGGCTTGCCATGCGGATTCTAGAAGGAGATCAACGTATCATCGATGCGTTGCGCAACGGCGAACTTACCGGTGAAAGCACAGAGCAACCTCTTCCCGAAGGAGCTGCGGCATGACCGAGCGGCAAACGAATACGCTGGATAGCGTTCTCTCTGAAGCGAACGAGTTTCGCTGGAAGGTCGGAGAGAACCTGCACGATGCGGCCATAGAGTCCGTCTACCGGGATGCGCACCGCATTGCCGATAGCGCCGTCCTGAAGGAGGAAGGCAAGAAGCCGTTTCAGTTCGACCGCTGGTTGGATAGCATTTTGACGAGCCGCATTTGGGGATTCCCGCTCATGCTGCTGGTGCTGGCGGCAGTGTTTTGGATTACCATAGAAGGCGCGAACGTTCCATCGGGGCTGCTCTTCTCATTGCTCATCGATACGATGCACCCGTGGCTGAAGGGGATCGGCGTTTCGCTGTCGCTGCCGCAGTGGCTGAACGGTCTGCTATTCGATGGGATTTACTTGAGCGTTGCCTGGGTCATTGCGGTGATGCTGCCGCCGATGGCGATCTTCTTCCCGATCTTTACGTTGCTCGAAGACTTCGGGTATCTGCCGCGCGTGGCGTTCAATCTCGATGGGTTGTTCAAACGCGTCGGCGCGCACGGGAAGCAGGCTCTGACGATGACCATGGGGTACGGCTGCAACGCAGCAGGTATAGTCGCTACCCGGATTATCGATAGTCCGCGGGAGCGTCTCATCGCAATTCTGACGAACAATTTTTCGCTTTGCAACGGCCGCTGGCCCACGCAGATTTTGATCGCTGCCATTTTCATCGGCGCGGTTGTGCCGGCGCACCTGGCAGGTCTTGCGGCGTCAGCCGCCGTGGTGGGCATCACCCTCCTCGGGGTACTGTTTATGTTCCTCGTCTCGTGGGGACTTTCGAACACCGTACTGAAAGGCGAAGCATCGACGTTCAGCCTGGAACTCCCTCCCTACCGCCCGCCCCGGATTCTCCAGACGCTCTATACATCGCTCATCGACCGGACGATCATAGTACTGTGGAGAGCGGTGGTATTTGCGGTTCCTGCCGGAGCGCTGATCTGGCTCGTGGCGAATATCTCCATCGGAGATGCAAGCATCGCCGAACACCTGGTTGAATTCATGGATCCGTTCGGTCTCCTGCTCGGACTCAATGGCGTCATACTGCTGGCGTACATCATCGCTATTCCCGCGAACGAAATCGTCATCCCTACCGTGCTCATGCTCACAGTCCTGACCGCCGGGCTTACGGGCTATGGCGAAGGCGCCGGTGTGATGTTCGAACTCGATTCCTTAATGGATACCGAATCCGTGCTGCGTGCCGGAGGATGGACGGCACTTACCGGACTGAACATCATGCTCTTCAGTCTCTTGCATAACCCGTGCTCAACGACGATCTATACCATTTACAAGGAAACGCGGTCCATTAAGTGGACGGCGCTCGCTACTACGCTTCCGGTGTTCATGGGAGTGGTAGTCTGCTTCTTGGTGGCTCAGATAT
>PABJ01000068.1 GCA_002699105.1 Ectothiorhodospiraceae bacterium
CGCGGGGCCTTGGCCGCGGATGCCTGCGCGATGATCTTCGCCATCGGCTTCGCGCCCATTGCGGCGGCTTTCTCTTCGCTTGCCACGACGAGGGCTGCCGCGCCGTCGTTCAGCGAGGATGCGTTTGCTGCGGTCACCGTTCCAGCCTTATCGAACGCAGGGCGGAGCTGCGGCACTTTCTCGAATTTGATCTTGCGGATATCTTCGTCTTCCGAAACGATGATGGGATCGCCTTTGCGCTGCGGTACTTCAACCTGAACAATCTCGTCGTTGAAGATGCCGGCTTCGAGGGACTTAATCGCGCGGCGGTAGCTTTCCATGGCGAACTCATCCTGTGCTTCGCGCGAGATGTTGCATTCGCTTGCACAAAGCTCGGCGGCGTTCCCCATGTGGTAGTCGTTGTAGACGTCCCAGAGGCCGTCCTTGATCATCGAGTCGATGAGGCTGTTGTGGCCGAAGCCGTAGCCGGTACGAGCTTTTTCGAGAATGTACGGAGCATGCGACATGCTTTCCTGGCCGCCTGCGACAACGACCTCGGCATCGCCGACCATAATCGCCTGCGCTCCGAGCATCACGGATTTCAATCCTGAGCCGCATACTTTGTTGATCGTCATACAGGGTACGGAATTCGGGATGCCGGCACCGAGCGATGCCTGGCGTGCCGGCGCCTGGCCGACCCCGGACGTGAGCACATTGCCCATGATGACCTCGGATACGTCTTCGGGTTTCACGTTTCCGCGGCTAAGCGCTTCTTTGATTGCAATGGAACCGAGTTGCGGTGCCGTAAACGAAGAAAGCGACCCGTTGAATGCACCGATTGGGGTGCGCGCGCCGCTTAAAATGACAACATTATTCATAAGTACTTCCTTCTCCTCTATCGTGGGTACGTAAGCAGGGAAATGTACGCGATTAGTTTACATGATTCAAATACGGGAGGGCGCAATGCCCTCCCGATAAGTGCTAGCTGTTCATATACTTAATGAACTCGGTATTCGTTTTCGTCCCTCGCATCTTCTCAAGCAGGAATTCCATCGCTTCGACGGTATTGTATTCTGCGAGAACCTTGCGGAGGATCCAGACGCGGTTGAGCTCATCCGGCGATAGGAGCAAGTCTTCCTTGCGCGTGCCGGAACGGTTGATATCGATGGCCGGGAAGATACGGCGGTCGGAAAGCTTGCGGTCGAGCACGATTTCCATGTTACCGGTTCCCTTGAATTCTTCGAAAATCACCTCGTCCATACGGCTGCCTGTTTCGACAAGCGCCGTTGCGATGATCGTCAGGCTGCCGCCTTCTTCGATGTTACGGGCAGCACCGAAGAACCGCTTCGGACGGTGGAGCGCGTTTGCATCAACACCGCCTGAGAGGATCTTGCCTGAGTGCGGTACGACCGTATTGTGCGCGCGGGCAAGGCGGGTGATAGAATCGAGGAGTACGACAACGTCCTTTTTCGATTCGGTGAGCCGCTTCGCCTTTTCGAGCACCATATCGGATACCTGCACGTGGCGTTCGGGCGGTTCGTCGAACGTGGAGCTGATAACCTCGGCCTTCACCGAGCGTTCCATGTCCGTAACCTCTTCCGGGCGCTCGTCGATAAGCAGAACGATGAGGATGGTTTCCGGATGATTGGCTGCGATACTGTTCGCGATCTTTTGCAGCAGGATCGTTTTACCGCTCTTCGGGGGCGATACGATGAGACCGCGGTTCCCCTTTCCAATCGGCGATAGAAGATCCATGATGCGCATCGAATACTCGTTCGCTGCAACCTCGAGCTTCAACCGCTCGTCGGGGTAGAGCGGGGTGAGGTTATCAAAGAGCGACCGTTCGCGAATGCGCTCGGGGCTCTCGTAGTTCACTGCCTCGACCTTCAGCAGCGCAAAGAACCGCTCCCCTTCCTTCGGTGGCCGGACCTGGCCGTTGATCGTATCGCCGGTGCGAAGCGAAAACTTCTTGATCTGGCTCGGCGATACGTAAATATCATCGGGCGAGGGGAGATAATTGTAGTCCGCAGAGCGGAGGAATCCATAGCCGTCGGGAAGAACTTCGAGAACTCCCTTGCTGAAGCTCATACCGTCCTTTTGGGTTTGCACCTCGAGGATTTTGAAAATGAGCTCCTGCTTGCGAAGATCGCTGTACCCTGCGATGTTCAAGTCCTTGGCAATCTGGCATAGCTCTGCTATGCGCTTGGACTTCAACTCGGCGATGTCCATTGTCATAATTCGTACCTATGAAATGATATATGGTGTTCTTGTTTCAAATTCAGATGAGAGCGGAATTCCGAGGTAGGACTTCCCGGGAAGCGCCGGGCATTCTTCCCGCGCTTCGTGGATGATCCTCAAAACCAATTCCGTTGCACACCGTACGATGCGCTGGCGGTCACAAATTCAGAATGATGAATCTATAAAATTCGATTTGCGGTTCGCGTACTAGCGAATGACACAATGTTGTAGCGAAACAGTTTTGATTGCAGCGCTCAACGCGCCAGGGACGATGAGATGAGAATCAGTGGAATTGGTAGGATTTCATCCACAACCAATATAATGGATTTTCCAAAACTTTCAAGTGTTTATTTTCGCTCGATTTCGGACCGGGCCAGAAATTCGCCAATCAGATAGTGCGAGCCGAATACCAGTATCGACTCGTCCGGTGCGATTGCGGTGCGGAGTGTTTCCAACGCTGCAGCGGCATCTTCGTGGGCAACGACGGTTTCCGATGACTGGAATTGAGCCTTTAGCTCGTTCGGACTGCGAAATTCCGGAGATGTTCCCCTCGTCACTCCGATGGAAGCCCACCGGTGCGTTAATACTGCCGCAGCTATGGTCCTAACATCCTTCGTCTTCAGGAAGCCCATGAGGATGTGGGTCTTGCCGGGCTCACGCAGCGCGGTCCAAAGTTCGAGCAGTGCGGAAACGCCGGCCGGATTGTGGGCAGTATCGAACACCAACTCGGGATTCGCCGATATTCTTATCAACCGCCCGTTGATACCGGTATTCCGTCGCACGTTTCTAATACCCGTCCGGATATGCGCAGCGCCGATTCTGAATCTATCGCGGTCAAGCATCTCCAGCGCTGTTGCTGCGGTTTGCGCGTTCTGGGCCTGGTACACCCCGATGAGTGGGGATTCAACGTCGAGGGAATCGCCGCCATAAGAGAGGACAAACTTCATGCGATCAATATCACGGAGAGCGATGGCCTCCGGATTCGGAGCGGTGCGGTATGGTGAACCGCGCTCCTGTGCGATGACGAACAGCTCGTCCATCGCTGTCGCTGGTTGATCCGACATCACAAGCGGCTTCCCCGGCTTGATTATTCCGCCCTTCTCTCTGGCGATCTCCTCGATTGTATTGCCGAGATACTCGGTATGCTCCAGGGATAGCGGCGTGATGACGGAAAGCTCGGGGTCGAGGATGTTTGTTGCATCCAGTCTGCCGCCCAGCCCTGTTTCTATGACTGCTATCTCTACTCCCTCGTCGGCGAAATACTGGAATGCAATCGCTGTTGTGGCTTCAAAGAATGTCATGTTCCGCTCTTCGATGAACGGCCGGATTCTCGCAGCCTGTGCCGCGAGGTATTCATCGGGGATAGCCGTGCCGTTCACCCGGATGCGTTCATTGAACCGCACGAGGTGAGGAGATGTGTATAATCCCGTTCTATAGCCAGCCTCCTGCAGGATCGATGCCATGAACGAGCAGGTGGAACCCTTCCCATTCGTACCGGCAACATGGATCGCCGGAAATGCCTCCTGCGGATTGCCCATCCATCGCAACAAAGCCCGGACGTTATCCAGTCCGAGCTTTATCCCGACCTTCTGAAGGCCGTACAAGTAGTCGAGGGATTCTTCGTAGGTCACGGCTACGGGGCAATCTCCCAGGTAAACTGCTGTTCTTTCTCCAGGTAAAACACTTCGCTCACGGTGTTCCCGAACGCATCCGTAACGCGGGCCTGTGTGGTACCGTTGCCGACGGGATAGGAGCCGTCCTCGCCGCCGTAGAGGAAGCCGACGTACTTTCCATCGACGTAGACGTCGAGCACCCTGTCCACATCATTCACAATCTTGACATAAGCGATAAAGTCGCCCTCGCCGCGGAAGTCCGCGAACAGTGCCATGCTGTCGTTCATTTTTTGTGCGATGGATTCGCCGCCCGGTATCCGTCTTGATGCGGAGACAATCACGCGCGCGGCTTTTCGGTTTTCCTGCTCCTCTGCAATTCGCACGGCTTCGTCGAGAATCTGGGTGGAGGTAACGGTTTGCGCTTTCTTCCCTGCCACTTCTTCGGCAAATGCCAGAAGCACTGCCTGCCCTGCCAAGGCTTCCGGGTCTGCATCCCGGCGGGCGTCGTCGACGCGCGCGCCGAAACCGCGCAGTAATTCGGATTCGAGCTCAAGCTCCGCGTTGATATTCACGTACTCCAACTGCGGGAAGATCGGCTTCCCGAGCGTGGATTTTTTATTCGCGGACTGTGCGTTCGCGATGAGCGGAAGCGCTATTAGCGCTGCAAGAAGAAGAGTGTAGTTGCTATGTCTCATAACTATCACCGGTAGAAATAATCTGGATTGCACTTGCTGAGTATATGCATCACCGCGCGGATTGTTCCCAATCGCCGATGAAAACAAAAGCGCTCCAATAATACGGAAATACCCAGTCAGGATCGGCAGGATTGTTGAGGAGCGTAAGCGCTGCATAGCGTGCGGCTTCAACCTTGGATTTACGGTGCATCAACCATCCGTCGTAGAAATTCACCATCCATGCGAGCGTCGCCTTATCGTCCACATACCACAACGAAGCAATGACGGAGGGCGTCCCTGCGTACAGGAAGGACCGGGTCAACCCCACGAGGTCATCCCCAGCACTGAAGCCGCCTTCGGAAGCCAGCTGTGCGGTTTGGCACGCGCTCAGCGTCACGAGAGAAGCATTCATATCGAGGTTGAATACTTCCGAGACGGTGAGATCGCCGTCGTTCTGCCCTTCGGGTGTTGCCGATGCCAGCAGGATGCGGGAATTGAGCGGGTCTTTCTTGTTCAACTCGCCGTGGGTCGCAAAATGCACAAGCGACTGCGAGCCGATCTTCGCCTTGACGACGGACTCCTCGGCCTCCTCGCGCTTCAGCACGAGCGGGTCCTGCACGAAGGCTGCAACCGAGTCGGCCTCGACGAGCGCACCCGGCAATGGCCGCCGCCTGTACTGCGGGTCCGCATACGCCGGGTCTCCGATGATGAGCGCATCCTCGTTATTCCTTCCGGTACGGTTCCTTGCGAACTTCAACACACTCGCCGAGGGCAGGTATGCGATTGCCACATCCTCGATCCAGAACCTCGGGCGCGGGATGTGCGATTTTACTTTGTCGAGATTCGACGGTCGCGCGATGAGCGCCTGGAACGGAAGGTGGTGCAAGGCCCCGTGCGGCACGATGTACACAAACTCCGCATCCCCGATGAACTCATCGACGGGCTGCACCAACTGACTGTACAGCGTCAACAGCTGATATTGCCATGTCGCATCGGTCGGTTCTTCCCGCCAGGCCGCTAAGGCTTCCTGGGTGGTCATATCCTTCTGGATCCTGGCCTCACGTATGAATCCCATTTTCTTCCGCGGAAATTCGTAGTAGAGCTGTCTGCGGAGTTTTTCAATTCGTTGTTCAAACCCCTGCCTCGAACCCAGCTTCAGCGGCCGTGCTACAACGGTATCGCGGGAAACAAGGAATACATACGACGAGTACTGCCCCACGAAATATTCAATCAGCACCGTAGAATCGTCGAGTAGTGACTGCAATTCCTGTACGGAGGCCGGATCGATCGTCTTCACCGATACGTATTCGGGATCGAGCAATTGGATATCGGCGATGAGTTCCTGTTGGGTTTCGAGCAGGTCGAGGTATGTGCTGCTGCTATCCGGATTGTTGATGATCGATGCCATCCGCTCCTGGACGGCGCTCTCCTGATCGATAAGCCGCTGCAATTCCGGGGAGCGCGATTTCGATTCACCGATGGCCTTGTTGCCGAGCAGATCGAGAAAAGAACGCGCCTTCGCCCGCTCCACGTATTCGAACCCTTCCGCGATGAGGCCTGAGTCAACCAGGGCGGCAATCATATATTCGTACAGATAATGCTTGTTGGAGATGAAACTCGTCCGCACATCGACCGAAGAGACATTGCTGCGCAGCTCTTCGATAATGCGAATTGCCTCACGTAAGGAAGGGATTGACTCCACCAGATTGCCCCGGCGGTAGTTGATGACACCCATATTCCCAAGCGTCAGCGACTGTTGATTGCGGTACCCGTCACGCTCGTAGAGTTCTAACGCCTGATTGAGATGAGTCACAGCGCTATCGAGATTTTCACTGTATGCAAACGCCAGGGCCAGATTGTAATGCGCATCCCCGGTCGGATACGTGGTGAGCGATTCCCTGAAGTACTCAATTGCCCTCTGAACCCCATCGTCCGCTGCGGTATCTTCGGCGATAGTTTTCCTGTACTGCCAGGAGCCGAGGTTGTAGAGCGAGATTGCAATAGCCAGCGCATCGCCGCTGTTCCTGTCCTGGGTCAATACCTCGTTGAGGTATTCCTCGGCCTCGTCGAACTCCCCTTGTTCGATATACACTGTCCCGATGTTGTTCAGAACGTTCTTGCGCTCCACATACACCATCGCCGGTACGGAGGCTTGATTCGCGTCCGCATTAGCGATCAGAGTATCAAGCAATTGGAGGCTGCGGTCGTAGCGCTCGAGCGCCTTATCGAGAACCTGATAGGCAAGCTGGACGTTGCCGAGCCATTTTTGGGCTTGGGCGATAAGAAGAGTATCGGATATCTGGCGCGCGGAATCGAGGACTTCTACGAAATGCGTCTCGGCCGCATTGTACTCGGACCGGTCGTACATCGCCCTCCCCTGGCGGATAACGTCAGGCTCTACTACGGCCTCCCGGGTAGAAGAACACCCGGCTATAAGTACGAGTACAAAACCGAGCAGCGCCCGGCGGGTGAATGCGGACATTCCTACATCCCGTAACGTGCCTTCCGCGCAAAGTACGCCGCGGCTGTCGAAACCTCGTTGCCGAAGCGGTTCAATATCTGGGCCAACTGCGTTGCGGCAAACTTCTTCCCGCTAGGGTTATCGAGCAGGGTATAGAGGTGCGGGATTGCATCGGAGAACAACCGTTCGCGCTCATCGGCGTAATACAGGCTCATGAGCGTATGGTACGAGGTCTCGTCCATCGATCCGGTTTCAACCAGATTCTGAAGTTTGACCTCTTTTTCCCGCGCCCGCTCCTGCCCTTCGGTATCGACGAAGACGAATGATGCAGGCAGACTTTCGCTTTCAGCAGGCTCGGTGCCCTTCGCGTAGACGCCCCATGTGTACACTGTGCCGGGGCTCCTGTCGAAGGCATAGCTGCTGAGCATCATGTCCTGCTTGTTCAATTCGTAGACGGTCCCGGTAAGCTCCTGACTGACGACCGTCTTGCCCGAAGGATCCCTGACGAGCAGCGTGTACGTTTTGGATCTGCCTGCCGCAACCGAATCGCCATCGAACCAGAAGAAGGTCGGTGTTTGGTTTGCGACCGTCAGGCGCGGCGAGACAGCCGCAACAGATGCATCGCCGCGAACGCCGTAGATCGACGCCATTTGCGACTGCCATTTATCGTTGTTTGCACGGGCTACGTCACCGTCTGCAACAGCGACGGTTTCGCCATCTGCGACACCGCGAGTGCCGCCCCCGCCCGTTATTGTGCTCGCCGAGAGATCTGCACCGAGTTCAAGCCGGTCGCCTGCTGCGAGTTCGAACAATTGGCCGTCCATGAATACAATCGAGGCGTTTCCGCCGTCGAGGATAATCTTCGCGCCGGACGGCAGTTCCCTGCCGATCTCAAGCGCTTCGGTCGTCCCGTTCGCTTCCACTGTGCCGCTGCCGTTCACAGCCGTTACCATCGCGACGACCTCTGCATCCTGCGCATCGAGGCTGGCGGTCAGAGTACACACGAACAGTGCTGTTACCAATCCAATAGTCGCTAATCGTATCATAAACATCGTTCCTTATCGTATCCGTACAAGCTTGAAGTTTCCGAACTGCTGCAGTCGAGGGATCATCGGGTTCTGACTGCCCTTGGTGAGCGCGTTCACGGTATTCGTGACATAGAGCTGGAATTCGTTCCAGTCGATTGCGTTATCCTTCGTGTAATCGGCCTGTCCGTCCAGAGCTTCGAGAATGGCTTTCGTAAACGCGCCATGTTTCCAGCTTGCGTCCTCGAATGAAAACTCATTCCCGGAACTGGAGGCGAACACGACACCGAGCTGATCGGTCAGCTCTGCTGCGACTTTTTCGTTCGAGGCACCTGCGGAGACTGCACCCGAGTGGCAGGCATCAAGAAGCATGATGACGCGGCCCGCTTTCGATTTCGCGATCTTACTTGCAAACTCTTCCCACGCCAACGCGGTGCTGCTCACGCGGTCTTTTTGCGCTCCGGAGGTGACGTAGTAGTAGGCACTGTTCCCTTTATCGTTCCGCGCACGCACGCCGTGTCCTCCGAAAAAGAGGACGAGCACATCTCGCGGCGTCATGGTTGGGAATTCGTCAAGGGCCTTCAAAATGTTGTCCTTCGTCGCCTGATTGTTCGTCAATGTGGAAGTATACACTCGTTCGTACATTGTACCTTCCTGCCTCGAAAATGTTTCCGCTATTGCTTTCGCATCGTCGGAGGCGAACTGCAGGTTCGGGTACTGTGGGGAGTACTGGTCGATCCCTACCGCAAGCACGAAAAGATTGGGCTTTTCACGGGATTGCGTGATGACTTCGATGAGCGCGGAGGCTGGCTCGCTTTTCACCTTCATGCTGTTTATCGCAACGACGTCGATCGTGTTCGCACCGGGCAGCACCGGGATTCGGTACTGCTTCCGCAGCATGGATGGCGATTGTGCAACTACGCGGGCTTCGGGGAGATTCCTGTCGTACATCGGACGGCCATTCACGGCGATTGCAATGGCATCGACACCGCGCGCATCGGTCGCCAGCGCATCGACGACGACCTCCATCGGCTCTGTGCCGAACGCAAATATCTGACTGGAGCGCGGGGAGATGAGATCAAGCTCGGGGGGATCGATGAAGTCGGTGATGCTTGGCTTCGGCGTATATGTGCCCCGCAGAGCATCTTCAACCGTGCCCGGACTCTTGTAAATGGCCTCGAACTGCTGCAGCGGGAATAATTCCTCGCCGACACGCCATTGCACGTACCTATCGCCAAACGCCGATGCATCGTAATACCCGTCCGGGGTGAAGCTCAGCCACTGTCCGTCGCTGAATCCGACCATGCTGAGCAGGTGCGACCAGTCCTCGGTATTCCACACCTTGATAGAACCGTCGATATGTGCAGTGAAGAGACGGCGGTCGAGGCCGTTGATGCTTGCCGACATCGCACCATAGGACGCTCCGCCGAGATTTGCGATGCGCTGCATCGATTCAAAATCCCAGATTTCGATTCTTCCGTTGGCGCATGCAACGACGGCAAGGCTTCCCATAATTTCGATATGATGCGGTGCGCCGGATTCAAGGGAGAATTCCCTGAGAAACACGCCCGTTTCAGAATCCCAGATTTTCACTTTGCCATCCCGTCCGCCGCTCAGGAGGTACTTCCCGTTGTCGGAGAAGGCACATGTGCGCGCAAACCTGCTGTGCGTCCCGAATGTGCGTTCCTCCAGTCCACGCCGGGAATTCCAGAGACGGATGCTGCCGTCCTGCCCGGCAACAGCAAGCCGCTCTCCATCGGGATGCAGCGCAATGGCGTTCACCCAAATTGCATTGCATTGGAACGACTGACGCTTTGTGTACAGCGATGCATCCCAAACATGCACAGCGTCATCGCGCCCTGCCGTGACGAATGCCGCGCCGTCTGGCGTGAATGTCACATCCAGGATGTATGCCTCATGCGCTGTGAACGTGCGCTCCAACCTGCCAAGGTCTGCGTTCCAGACTGATATAGCGCCGTTCATATCTCCCATCACGAGGGTGCGGCCGTCCGGAGACAGCGCCAGGCAGGTGACCAGCGTCGCTTGATCGAGTTTGAATGTCCGGATCGCTTCGCCGGTAGCGGTGTTCCAGGATTTCGCCGTGCTGTCTCTGCCGCAGGAGTAGAGGATCTTCCCATCCGGGGAGCGTACGCAATCCCAAACAGCTCCGGACTTCCCTTCCTCAAGATATAACGATATCGATGCCTGCTCTGAACTCTCCTGCGCAAATGCCTGCAGCGAAAGCGCGCAAAGCACTGCTGTAAACAGAATCCGTCGACGTGGTGGAATGATCACGCTCATTTTTTCCTGATATCAGTAAGATGACTGGATTGTATAAAATAGAAAGGCACCGTCTCCCTCACAAGTAGCAGAGAAGGTTGAAAAAGAAAAGCCGGAATGTACATTCCGGCTTCGGTGCGGAGGGCGAGGGACTCGAACCCCCACAGGTGTTAACCCGGCGGTTTTCAAGACCGCTGCAATACCAATTATGCGAGCCCTCCAGGGCGCATGAAAAATACCGCTCTCACCGCTTCTGTGCAATGGGTTGATGGGGAGGGGATGCTATTTCCGTTAATCGCCTGCAATCTCCCGGCGGCCCTTCGACTGCGCGCAGGGTCCTTCGATGCGAAGGGCTAAGGGAATTCATCGAGTTTCGGCGGGAGATGGAAACCCGGGCGGCGGCAGTTATGCGAGCCCTGACGGAGCGATGCCCGAAAGAGGTTACACCGGCCTGCACGGGGGACGTATGCAAAGTGTATTTGTACTCTAACCCCATCCCCTTGCATCTCTAGACCTGCAGTTGCATCTTTTTCCCTGACATTGATTCGATTGAAGGACCACACGTCATGATTATCGGTAAAAAGATGGAGATCTTCCTCGCTGTCGCAAGGGCGGGAAGCTTCAGCGCGGCGACCAAAGTGCTTTCTATCAGCCAATCGGTTGTCAGTCATCATATAGAGGATCTTGAGAAGGAACTCGGTGTATCGCTATTTGAACGCCGGGGCCGGAGCATAAAACTGACCGAAGAGGGCGAGGTCCTCTACGAACGCGGCCAGAAACTTCAACTCGAAGCCAAGCGCGTGGAAGAACTCATCGCAGATGAGTCGCAAAAAGTGGCAAACCGGATTTACCTTGCTGGCGACGCACTCACCTGCGCCTACACCCTGCCCTGGAATCTCGCCGCTTTCCGGAGCGAACATCCTTCGGTTGTGTTCTCCTACCAGCACCTGGATACGGAAGAACTGATCGAAAAACTGCTCGATGAAGAACTTGACATTGCCCTCGTAGGGCACGAGGTCAAAAACCGCAAAGTCCACTCCCAGCAATGTTACCTCGACGAAATCGTCCTCGTTGGACATCCCAAGCTTATGCCGGATTCGATCAATGTGAAGGAGTTACCCAACTACCCGATCGGTTGGATAAACAGCGATAAGGGCTTGAATATGCGGGTGACCCAG
>PABJ01000069.1 GCA_002699105.1 Ectothiorhodospiraceae bacterium
CGTTGAGCTCGATCTGCTCGGTGTATGTTCCTGGAGCTACCTTAAATACCACCGGGCCGCAAACGCCGTTCGTCACCAGATCATCGATCGCGTCGGTGAAATTCGTGTAATCTCCGCTCGGTCCGATGGACATCGTACCGCTGATCGCTGCTTTGCGAACCACTGCGACCGTATCGTTATAATTCGTCGTATCCTGAACGCCGTTCGGACTTTCGGTCCATACTGTGATCGCGTACGGTACGTTGCTGTTAAAGGTGTAGTTGCCGAGGGTGACCTGCGTCGAACGGCTGCTGATATCGTTGGTATCGAGTGTACCAGACCAGGAATACGGTGTCTGAGCGACGCCGTTGATTTCCCAGTTGATGGTCGCGGATGTGAGCTGGTTGCTTCCATAATTGACGAGTGTGACCGTCACCGGTAGCGTACCCGCACAAAAATCGAGCGGCGAATCGATCGATGCGATTCCGGCGTCGTTCGGTGCAGGCGGTGCGAGGACCGACTTATCCCAGCTCATCGCAATTTCAGTGGCCGACAACGCACGGTTATACATGCGAAACTCGTCCATGAGCGCTCCATTCGGTAAGCCATCACTACTGCTGTACCCGCCGATTTTGAAATCGCCGGTCGATGTAATGTTGATAGCCGATTGGGTCACGGTCGTCTGGAGAACGCCGTTCCGGTAGCCAAGGAGCTGACCGGCGGAAGCGTCGTAGACGAAGTGCACAACGGTTGCACTGCCGGAGATATTGTTCACGGTGATGTCTTCCACCGGGCCACGGAGCATGACATTACCTGCCCCGGCAACACCGCCTGTAAAGGCACGCCATGAACCGGCGTCGTTATCACCGAAGAAATACTGCAGGGAAGTGGTTGAAGGAACATTGTTGAACCATACCGAAATAGTCCAACTGCTGTTGCCAAGATTAGGCGACCATCCTGTGGAAACATAATCGGAAGAGCTGGAGCCGCCGGTTCCGACGAGTGCGGTACCGAATTGGCCTGTGCTGCCTTGTGTCATTCCGCCATTCAGCGTTGCCGATGTAGAAACGCGTGTCGCTGGGACGGCCATATTTTGTACTGTCGACTGTCCGGATTCATCGAACCGGAAGTACATGAGTTCCGGACGCAAACTTTGTGCGCCGGCTTCGATCCCTATTGACATCAATAATGCCAACAGGGCGAAAGGTACGAGATTCTTCATTTCGCAGGTTCTCTCAGTTGATTGGATGTGGGATACATGTGTTGCTTGAAAGCTCTATATACGAAAAGATTACCCTATGTCTGGGAATTACTACAGGCGGCAGTGTATCTAGACAATAATTGCCGCTACGTAGGTAGTATGTTGAGGGAGAGATTGCCAGAAGTGCCCGGGACCGAGCTCTATCGCATGCTTATGACGTAGCGCCCCCGCTGAACTGTTTGGCGCAATTCATCTCCATTTCCTTGTGCAAGATAATAAAAATTGCAAGGTCATCAAACCTTTTACTCGCACAAAGGATAGACGTTCGTATTATGAAAAGGTTACAGGTGTGTGAAAATAAGTGAGATTTCCGTCTGTCATAATGCAATTGCAGCTGGATGCACCAAGGGCGCATTTGCTGCTACAGCAAACGGTCTCCGGGCGGGGTTACCGGGAAATGGTCACTTGTACGAGCGCAGGAGGGAACGCGTCGTTCGATCCGTCATTTTGTAGATAAAGCCGAGGTTGCGAACTTTTCCCAATTCGGCATCGCGATTCGCCGGCCTCTCATTGTCGTCACGGATATGAGTTTTGTCGATGATCGCTTCTGCATATGTCGTAAAGCCTTCAGGGAGAGGAAGTAACTGTTTTTTCATCAGTTCTCCGGAATGGAACATAATCTCGTGATCGTGGCAACAATCTAGGATGTAGTATAGCACCAAACAATGCAAAAGGAAAGCAGGGACGGATTTTTGCCCTATTTCGGATATCGTACAGGGAATAACTCCCACTTGAATCCTTTTCTTCTATGTTACATCTTACCGAACGACAGGCATGCTGCGATACGAATACGAACGTTCCACTCATAGAAAGCACATTCGAATATGGAAATGAAAGTAACATTCCCCGGCGGGAAAAAAGTGAATGCCGAATACAAGGGATTTACGATTGCCACAGATCAGCCTGAACGTGCAGGCGGCCAAGGAAGCGCACCGGCACCGTTCGATCTTTTCCTCGCATCCCTGGCCACATGCGCAGGTATCTATGTGAAAGGCTTTTGCGATCAGCGCGGGATATCATCCGAAGGCATCGAACTCGTACAGAACCTCGAGTACAATACCGAAAAGCAGATGATCGGTAAGATCACCATCGATATCCGCGTGCCCGAAGATTTCCCGGAGAAGTATCACGACGCATTGATCAAATCGGCGAGCCTTTGTGCGGTGAAGAAGCACATACAGGATCCGCCGGAGTTCGAGATCAACACCGTTGTTAATGAATCCGCGTAAGAATTTCCCTCCTCCAAAGAAGCAGGGGCGCCGAAGGGCGCCCTTGTTTGTTATTCCCCTTCTCCTAATGCACGGTCGAGATTGTACGCCGCGCTGATAAGCGCAAGATGCGTAAACGCCTGCGGGAAATTTCCCAGCGCCTCACCGCTCGATCCTGTTTCTTCGGAATAGAGCCCTAAATGGTTCGCATAACCGAGCATGCGTTCGAACATGAGCCTGGCTTCGTCGAGGCGTTTCGGATCGTGTCTGCCCGCTCGGGTCATAGCTTCTACAAGCCAAAACGTGCATATGTTAAAGGTCCCTTCCTCGCCGCTTAATCCGTCAGAGTACTCTTTCAGGTTGTACCGGTACACGAGACTATTCGCGGTAAGTCCGCCTTTATCGACCGGCTGCAGGATAGCATCGAGCGTGTTGAGCATGCGCCTGTCCGTTGGTGAGACAAAGAACACAAGTGGCATAATAAGATTCGAGGCATCCAGGGAATCGCTACCGTAAGATTGAACAAATGCCTTTCTGTTCTTGCTGTATCCCTTGGCCATGATGTCTTCGTAGATCTCGTCGCGGGTTTGCAGCCACTTTTTCCGGTCCGCCGGGAAGCTTCGCTTATCGGCCAGCCGCAAACCGCGGTCAACGGCAACCCAGGCCATGAGCTTGGAGTACACGAAATGCCGCTTCCCTCCGCGGACCTCCCAGATACCTTCGTCTTCCAGATGCCAGTGATCGGCGATCCAGTTTATCATCCGTCGAAGCTGGCACCATAGATCGTATGAAATCGGGCTGCCGTACTTGTTGAATAAGTACACGGAGTCCATCAACTCACCGTAGATATCGAGCTGCAGCTGATTGTAGGCACCGTTTCCGATCCGCACCGGCTTCGATCCTTTGTACCCTTCAAGGTGATCGAGCGTTTCTTCCGTCAGCGTATGGTCTCCATCGATGCTGTACATGATCTGGAGAGAGCCGTCGGGTTCGAGCTCGTTTGCCCGAGCCTCGATCCAGTGCATGAAGTCCGCTGCTTCTTCGGTAAAACCGATGCGCAGTAAACCATACAGGGTAAACGCGGCGTCCCTGATCCACGTGTAGCGGTAATCCCAATTCCGCTCGCCGCCGATCTCCTCCGGCAAGCTTGTCGTCGGAGAAGCGACGATTGCACCCGTTGGCCGGTATGTGAGGAGCTTCAACACCAAGGCTGACCTGTTTACCATCTCCCTCCATCGGCCGGTGTACTCGCTCTGGGATAACCATTTGCGCCAATACCGGACCGTCCTCTGGAAATGCTCCTCCGTCTGCTCCTCTGTCAGGCAAGGGCCGCAAATAGCGTCTTTCTCGCATTCATGCAGGATAAACGATGCGCTTTCCCCTTCCGAAAGCCGGAAGATGGACCTGGCACCTCCTTTGTACTTCTCCAGATCCTGCTTCGTTACAAGGGCCACTGTCAAGGCATCCGACTTGAAGATTGCGCCGTTTTCTGCTATGTGGGTTTCATGCTTTGCGCGTGCGTAGTCGAATGCCGGCAGGCACTCCATCACGAACTCCATTTCACCGCGTACCACCTGCACCCGGCGGATGATCTGGTGAGCGCCGTGTTTGCCGTTGAGGTTGTGGATAGGCATGAAATCGGTCACTTCCCCAACCCCGTCATCGCAGAGGAAACGCGTAACAAGCACGTTCGTATCCGGCCAGTAGAATTGCTTCTCGTTCACACCTTCCGCAAGAGACATGATTTTGAAGTGCCCCCCGATATTGCTATCGAGAAGCGAAGCAAATATGCTCGGAGAATCGAATTTCGGGAAGCAGAGCCAATCGATTGAACCGTGTTTACCGACAAGCGCAACACTGTGCATATCGCCGATGATGCCGTAATTCTCTATTGGTTGGTAGGACATGAGCTGCCTCCAATTCGCAGGATCAGACTATACTATGAGCAGATGAGAGTTCTAGGAAGGTACTCTCCGCCCCGCAAATAGCCAAAAATAGGCTGTTTGCAGCCGGTGAGGATGCGTGGAATGAGGGATTCCGCCGGGACTATTTACGCTCTATTGTTCCGGTAATGGATTCGTAGGCCGCAACGGCAGGCTTGATGTATTGGGGAGGTGCATAGAAATCGATGAGAATTGCCCGCTGCAGATCGGCGTGAGATAGCACCGTTTTAATATCTATCCGCTCCGCGCTTTTTGCGAGCAGCTGATGGACCTTCCACCCATTGTGGTAGAAGACCGCGCCCTGTATATCATCCTTCCCGAGGGATGGATGGATCCTTTGCAACTTGGCGTGGTACTCCGCGATAGTGATGCTGGCGTCCGATGTATCGAATTCTCCAATCGTCGACAGAGCATACGTTGCGCCGGTGGGATGGCGGAATGCATGGCGCATGTGAATCTTCCGTAAAAACGCGGCCTCATCTGTCTGACCGACAGCTTCCATAGCCTGCTTTCTCGACATCGCTAACACCGAATCCGGAATGCGGGTCCATCCTTCAGGCGCAAAGAATGTAATCCCAGCCTTGGCATCGGTGATTTGGTTGCTGAGCAGGGTGCGGTTCACCGGGAAGTTCTCGACATCGGTCGGAGGTACTTTTGCCGGCTGGTCGGGGACGGGCTTTTCTTCTGTCTGCTTCTGAGACTGGCAGCCGATAATCAAGAAGGCAGCAATTGCTGCGAGGAGTACGCGTTTCATGCTTGTAAAGATATCATCTTGGTTTGTCCTTGCCAATCGCACGGTGTTACGATTGAAATATGTTTCTGTGACGAATCGCGGCATTCTACTGCCACGACAGAAAAAATCGTCGAAAACACCCGTCATTTGCTTGTTTCATGCAGGGTTTTTGCATTTCAACCCCGCCGTTCGTAAGTTTTCCGCCCATGCATTTTCCTAACTACAGCACTATTTGACGCAGTTGCACATACATGCAAACCGAAGAACTTAACGACCAGATGCAACGGCGGCGGGAGGAGTATCAGGAACTTCTCGACCGCGGCATCAATCCATATCCTTATCACTACGATGTAACCGAAACCGCAGCAGGTGCCGTCGCTCAATTCAGCGATGATGCCGAACCGCGCACCGTTGGCGTCGCCGGCAGGATCATGACGATTCGCCGCATGGGTAAGGCTTCCTTTGCGCATATACAGGATCACACCGGAAAGATCCAGGTGTATCTCAAGCGGGATGACCTCGGTGAGGATGTCTACAAGACGTTCAAGCTGCTCGATATCGGCGATATCATTGGCGTCACCGGATTTGTGTTCCGCACGCGGACGGGTGAAGTATCGGTGCATGCACAATCGCTGGAGTTATTGGCAAAGTCCCTGCGCCCACTACCGGTTCCGAAGGAAAAAACCGACGAGGAAGGCAACAAGATCGTCTACGATCAGTTCACCGATAAGGAACTACGCTATCGCAAGCGTGCCCTTGATCTGATCATGAATCCCCAGGTGAAAGAGGTATTTATCAAGCGCTCGAAGCTCGTGAGTTCGATGCGCAACTACCTCGACTCGCGCGGGTATCTGGAAGTCGAGACCCCTGTACTGCAGCCGCTGTACGGCGGTGCTGCAGCCCGCCCATTCGTTACGCACCACAATGCCCTTGATATGAAACTCTATCTGCGTATCGCAGACGAGCTCTACCTCAAGCGCTTGATAGCAGGCGGGTTTGACGGCGTGTACGAGATTAGCAAGGACTTCCGCAACGAAGGAATGGACCGCAACCATAATCCTGAATTCACGATGATGGAGCTGTACGTCGCGTACAAGGATTATGACTGGATGATGGGGCTCGTCGAAGAGATGATCGCCCATATCAGCAACGATGTGAACGGTACACTTGTTTTGCAGAATGGCGATCGAAGCATCGACCTCACTCCGCCGTACAAGCGCATCCCAATGCTGGATCTCATCAAGGAAGTGACCGGCGAGGAGCTTGATCCGCAGGATGAAGCAGCGCTCCGCGCAGCAGCCAAACGCCTGGATGTGGAACTGGACGAATCTTTCGGCCCGGGTAAGATTATCGACGAGATATTTTCCGAGCGCGTCGAACACACGCTCATCCAGCCGACGTTTATTACCGACTACCCATTGGAGCTATCGCCGTTGGCGAAAAAGCATCGGTCCAAGGATGGCTTTGTAGAGCGGTTTGAATTGTATTTGAACGGTTCGGAAATCGCGAATGCATTTTCCGAACTGAACGACCCGATCGATCAGAAAGAGCGCCTCATGGAACAAGCCAACCTTCGCGCGCGTGGCGACGATGAGGCGATGACGTTCGATGAAGATTATATTGAAACCATGGAATACGGCATGCCGCCGACTGCAGGCTTGGGTATCGGCATCGACCGTTTGACCATGATACTTACCGGGGCGGAATCGATTCGCGACGTAATTCTCTTCCCGACGATGCGTCCCGAGAAGTAAACAACAACGCGCCGCACGAGAGTGAATGCTTCAGGCGCAGTAGACAACGTAACCGACCACACGTAGTAGACCAGAACTTAGGATGCTGTGAATAGCATCCAGGGTAGATTTTTCGTTTTATTCGAGATTGAACAGCCGCATGTCATTGTTGAAAGAGTTGAATCCCGTACAGAGGGACGCCGTCAAAACTATCGAAGGACCGGTTATGATAGTTGCCGGCGCCGGAAGCGGGAAAACGCGAGTTCTCACCTATAGAATAGCCTACCTCCTGCAAGTCGGGGTCCCGGCCTACAGCATATTATCCCTCACATTCACGAATAAGGCAGCCAGAGAAATGCGTGAACGCATCGATGATTTGCTGCCGGGATTTCAGACCAACCAACTCTGGATGGGGACATTCCATTCAACGTTCGCAAAGCTCCTGCGGCGCGATGCGGATAAACTCGGATTCGACAGCAACTACTCCATCTACGATACGGACGACTCGCGGAGCCTGGTGAAAGGGATCATGAACGATCTCGACATTAATATCCAGCAGGTTCCTCCTGCAGCTGTGCAGTCCAGAATCAGCAGGGCAAAGAACCAGCTGCTCAAACCCGCCGATATCGCAAACAGTGCGACCGATATGTTCGAGCAGCACACTGCAGAGGTGTACGAGATCTACCAGCAGAAACTGCGCGAGTTTAACGCGATGGATTTCGATGATTTGCTCATCCACCCCATCACGTTATTCGACTCGTACCCGGAGGTGCTGGAGAAATACCAGAAGAAGTTTCAGTTCATCCTCATCGATGAGTACCAGGATACGAATCACGCGCAGTACCAAATGCTGAAGCGGCTGGCTTCTTCGCACCAGAACATCTGCGTTGTTGGCGACGATGCACAGAGCATCTATGCATTCCGCGGTGCGGATATCACGAACATGCTGGAATTCGAAAAGGCGTTCACCAACACCAAGATCTTCCGGCTCGAACAGAACTACCGGTCCACGAAACATATCCTCGGTGGTGCTGATTCTGTTATCAAGCACAATACCGCGCAGATAGAGAAAACACTCTGGACCGATAACACGCAGGGCGATCTTATTACGGTCATCGAAACCGCTGACGAAATGGACGAAGCACAAAAGATCGTTCGCATCATCCAGCACGAAGGCGTACGGCGAAAACTTCAGCTCAAGGAATTCGCGATATTATACCGCGCGAATTCGCAGTCCAGAGCGCTGGAGGACGCCTTGCGCAGGAGCGGTATTCCCTATACCATCGTAGGCGGCGTTGCGTTTTACAAGCGCAAAGAAATCAAGGATATGCTTGCCTATTTACGCGTAGTGGTAAATCCGAACGATCAGGAAGCGCTCCTGAGGATCATCAATTATCCTTTACGAAAGATCGGCGAGGTGACAATCAAGCGCCTCCAGGACTACGCCGAGCAGCATGGGATCACCTTATACGAGGCGGCCAAAGAAGCGCACAACAACAAAGAACTTAACGCAGGGCATGTGAGCCGCATCCAGGGTTTCATCACGCTTATGACGAAGTATCAGTCCCTGCGCAAAGAAATCTCGGCGGGTGAATTGGCCGGTTCCCTCGTCGATGAGTTGGGCATCATCCAGGACTTCAAGCTTGAAGGCACTCCCGAAGCTCGCACCCGGCTCGAAAACATCCAGGAGCTTCTCTCAGCCATTTCCGAGTATGAGAGCGAGGACGGCAACGATACGCTGGAGGCATTTCTTGCAGAAGCATCTCTCGTTGCTGATGTGGACTCGATGGATCCGAACCGCAACGCGGTCACGATGATGACGCTCCACGCAGCCAAAGGGTTGGAGTTCCCGGTTGTGGTACTTGCAGGGATGGAAGAAGGATTATTCCCTTCCTCCTTCTCCATCGACGAAGACAAGGTCGAGGAAGAACGCCGCCTTTGCTATGTGGGCATGACGCGTGCAAAAGAAAAGCTGTACATGATGCACGCCGCCCAGCGAATGACATGGGGAGAACGAACGGTCCAGATGCCGTCGCGTTTCCTTGAAGAAATTGAGCCTTCACACATGGAGCGGGAAACGGCACGCCGCCGTGTGCAGCCGGATCCTGCGTTTTCACGGCATTCGAACGGCACCCCGCGCAAACGTGCGAAACGATCCGAATACAGTCAGGAGTCAACCTCGAGCTTTGCGCAAGAGGAGATGACGATCAAAATTGGGGCCATGGTGCGGCATCAGACCTTTGGGCGCGGGAAGGTTGTATCTGTGCAGGGCGCAGGCGAACGCGCCAAAATAGCCGTCCATTTTGAATCTGTCGGCAGAAAGACTCTAGTCTTGAAATTCGCCGGGTTGCAGCCCTGCGAATCGTAGCCAACACTTCTCCTTAACATTCCACCCCAATCAACGCTCAGTATGGCAGATGATCGGATATATGTAGATGTTGCGATCGCGGGCATTCCTTTCTCCTCGCTCACCTATTCCGTACCCGAACATCTCCGGAACAATACATCGATTGGAAAGCGCGCAGTCGTATCCATCGGGAAACGCATTGCGAACGGCTTCATAATCGATCGGCATTCCACGCCCCCCTCTCAGTCTGCCAAACCCATCCTCGAGATTCTGGATGCCAAACCGGTCGTCACACCGGCACTGATAACGCTGTGCAAATGGATGGCCCAGTATTACTACTGCCCGCTCGGCGATGCTCTGAAGACATCGCTCCCGCAAGGAGTCGATGTTGAGGGCGAACGTATGGTGTCGCTCCGCAACAGCGATCCCGCATTGCTGAAGAAGGCCATTGGGAAATCAGGTGTGAAGGGAAGCATCGTCGATGCGCTTCTTACCGGGGAGGTCCTGAGCGAACGGGACCTGCTGTACCTCAGCGGTGCAGCCTCCATCGCTCCGCAGCTTCGCGATCTTGCCGGTGTAGGTATCATCGAGATTGAGACAATACTCAAACCTCCGGCAGTCAAAATCAAGATGCAGAATGTCGTCAGGCTGCAAAGCGATTGGCAGCAGTACGAGCGGCTTGAGGAGCTGATGCAGACACTCGAACGCCGCGCGCCCAAGCAGGCGAACGTCGTCGCACTGCTCTACAATGCCCATAAGCAAGGCAGGAAGACGATGTCAATGCCGGAACTGACAGAGTCCGCAGGCGCCAGCTCCGCGCAAGTAAGGGCGCTGGAAAAGAAGGATATCGTGGATGTGTTCGAAGAAGAGGTCGTCCGCGAAGCGCAGTACAGCTTCGAAGAGCATGACAAAGAGTTCGTTCTTACCCAGGCGCAGCAGGATGCCCTCGGGATCGTGACATCGCAGATAGATTCGGGGAAGTTTCATACGAATCTTCTCTACGGCGTCCCGGGCAGTGGGAAAACGCAGGTGTACATCGAAGCTGTGCGGCATGCCCGCGACGAAGGCAAGAACGCACTTGTATTGGTCCCTGAGATCTCACTGACCCCGCAGGTGGTGTACAGATTCAGGAAGGCGTTTGGGAAGCAGCTTACCGTCATCCACAGTGGCTTGTCGCTCGGTGAGCGATACGATGCATGGCGCAAGTGCGTCGATGGAGAATACAGGGTCGTAGTGGGCGTGCGCTCGGCAAGCATGGTACCCATCGATAATCTTGGCCTTATCGTCGTGGATGAAGAGCATGAAGCCAGCTACAAACAAAGCGATATGCAGCCGCGCTACCATGCCCGCGATGTCGCGGTTATGCGTGGTTTCATTGAGCAGGCGACTGTACTGCTCGGCAGCGCCACGCCTAGCGCCGAGACGTACAACAACGCGAAGTCAGGGAAGTACAACCTGCTGGAGCTGAACGAACGCGTACCCGGTGCCGAGCTGCCGTCAATACGCATTGTGGATATGGCTGAGGAGCGTCGGATGCTCGCGAACAAGGGCGAGTATTCTTCAGAGCTGCTTGCGAAGCTGGAGAGCACAATCGCTGAAGGCAATGGTGCGATCGTATTCCAGAACCGGCGGGGATACGCGCCACAAATGCACTGCAGGGAATGCGGGCACGTGGAGCAATGCGTGAACTGCAGTATCTCGTTAACCTACCACAAGGATAGCAACAACCTTCGCTGCCATTATTGCGGCTATACCCGGTCGCTGCTGAAGGTGTGTTCCGAATGCGGTTCTCCCGATCTGAAGATGATGGGCTTTGGGACACAGAAGCTGGAAGAAGAGCTCGCGGCCCTGCTTCCCGATGCAAAGATCATCAGGATGGATCTCGATACGACGCGACGCAAAGGCTCTCACGATTTCATGCTCAGCGCGTTCACTGCAGGAGATGCGGATATCCTTCTGGGTACACAGATGGTCGCGAAAGGCCTGGATTTCGAGCGCGTATCGCTCGTTGGCGTCATCTCCGCCGAACACTCCCTGTTTATGCCCGATTTCCGGGCGGAGGAGCGCACCTTTCAGCTTCTGACCCAGGTCGCAGGACGGGCGGGACGGGGGAAACACCGGGGCACGGTGCTTTTCCAAACAGCGAAAGCAGAACACCCGCTGTTTCACTATATTCTGAAACAGGATTATCGCTCATTTATCGAAGTCGAACTCGAGCGGCGGAAATCGCTATCGTATTCGCCGTTTACGCGGATGGCGCTCATCACGTTCTCGGGCGAAGACGAACGGAAAACAGCCGCAGCTGCCGAAACGTACTTCGACCTGCTGACAGATCATCAAACGTACTTCAATTTGTATCCCGCACAGCCTGCAATTCTCGAGCGGGTTAACAAGCAGTACCGGTACCAGATTTTATTACGGATATTTAAACAGCGCGACGCCGACGGAGCGAAGATGAAAACGATATTCGACAGCGTCCGTGAGCGCTATTCGAAATCAGGCGCATCGTCGAAGGTGCGGATTACGATTGACATCGACCCTCAGGATATGTTCTAGATCTTCATGCCAACACCTGCGGACATATTACATGGACTCCAGCAAAAGGAAGAACGCCTGGTATGCGGCCTCATGTCGGGCACATCCGTGGATGCAGTGGATGCGGCCCTAGTTCGGATTCGCGGGAAAGCGCATGAGACTTCGATCGAGGTCGTCTGCTGGACGGAACTCCCCTTTTCTGATGAAGTACGGAATGTCATTCTCGGCAATACCGATGTATCCACCAGCAATGTGAGCGATATCTGCATGCTGCAGGTCATCCTCGGACATCTCTATGCTGATGCCGTCGAGGCATGCTGCGAGGAAGCCGGTATCGATCCTGCGACGGTTGATCTCATCGGCATGCATGGGCAAACGCTGTATCATTTGCCGAATCCTGTGGCCATTGCCGAGCGAGAGGTAGCCGGGACGTTCCAGGCAGGCAGCGCTCCCGTACTTGCCTACAGAACCGGAACCCCGGTCGTATCGGATTTCAGATCGGCGGATATCGCTGCCGGCGGTCAGGGCGCACCGCTTCTTCCTTACGTGGACTACCTGCTGTTCGGCTCCGACAGTGAGCACAGGGTCCTGCTCAACATCGGCGGTATCGCAAACATCACCTGGCTTCCGCCGGATGCAGCAGAAGATCAGATCGTCGCATTCGATTCCGGCCCGGGCAACATGGTGGTCAATGCACTCATGGAGCGCTTGTATGAACGGTCCTACGATCTCAACGGCGAGGTAGCATGTAAAGGCAGGCTGAACCAGGATCTTTTCAGCTGGATGATCGGCCATGAGTATTTCCGCCGCGCTTTACCGAAGTCGACAGGCCGGGAGGTGTTCGGAGGATCCTTTATCGATGAGCTCCTTGAGATCGCTCGGGAGCTTGATGTCACCTCTCCCGAGGACATCATAAGCACGGCCTCCCAACTCACTGTCAAATCCATTGCAATTGCAATCGAACAGGTGACGCAAACCGCGCCGAGCTTCCGCGTGTACGCAGCCGGCGGCGGCGCAAGGAATAAGTTCTTCATGGATGGCCTGCACCACGCATTAGGACCGGGCAAAGTGCAAAATTTTGATGCACTTGGAATCTCACCAGACGCCCGGGAAGCAATAAGCTTCGCCGTGCTCGCAAACGAATGGCTTCATGGCATAAAAGCAAATCTCCCGGCCGTCACCGGAGCATCGAAAAAGGTGCTTCTCGGCAGTGTTACGATGCCGTAATATTATCACGTAACACGTTGGTTTGTAAGGGATAAGACCGATCGTGCAGATTGCAAGTACTTAAAGTAATACTTGAAATATTTGCGGACATAAGGGCATTGCTTTACAACCGCTTAGAGGATTCACCTAAAGCATTGTTTTAAAAAATTTAACACACGGAACTTGACCGATATAGGGGTGGAGCATATCTTTCAAGTTACAATTTGATAATAGCCGACCGCTACCATAGAATAACTCTTCCGGTTCACTGTTTTTGAAACACACCCTGGCTGCCAGGGATGGGAGTTGTTACCCGAAAAAAACAAACCGGAGAGTACACATATTGCCCGGAGATGCGTCAGGTCAGCGCATGCCGGGGCCATATCACACCTGTCAGGAGGGGGTTGAGTATGAAGTTTACGCGCCGATTTACGAGCGAAGGTCAGAGCGCATACGAGCATTTCACGTACACCAAGCGTTCGTCCGTCTTGCGCAATGCAGATGGAAGCGTGGTCTTCGAACTTCACGATATCGAAGTTCCCAGCCACTGGTCGCAAGTAGCGACTGATGTGCTTGCGCAGAAGTACTTCAGAAAGGCAGGTGTTCCCCAAAAGCACGAAGACGGCAGCCCGGTGCTCGATGAGAACGGCAACCAGGTGTACGGTTCCGAGACATCGATCAAGCAGGTTGTGCATCGCCTCGTGGGATGCTGGAAACAATGGGGCCAACGCTACGGCTACTTTGATTCGGAAGCCGACGCGGACGCATACTACGACGACATGGCCTTCACCCTCCTGCAGCAGATGGCCGCTCCCAACTCCCCGCAGTGGTTCAACACCGGCCTGCATTACGCATACGGTATCACCGGCCCCGCACAGGGACATCATTACGTCGATCCTGACAACGGCGAATTGAAGCGTTCGGAAGATGCATACTCGCGCCCGCAACCCCACGCATGTTTCATCCAGTCCGTCCGCGATGACCTCGTCAATGAAGGCGGCATCTTCGATCTCGTGACCCGCGAGGCCCGCATCTTTAAGTATGGTTCCGGCACAGGCACAAACTTCAGCGCGCTGCGCGCCAAGAATGAACCGCTCTCCGGCGGCGGATTTTCCTCCGGATTGATGTCCTTCCTGAAGATTAATGACCGCGCAGCCGGTTCGATCAAATCCGGCGGCACGACGCGCAGGGCGGCCAAGATGGTCATCCTCGATATCGATCACCCGGATATTGAAGACTTCATCGACTGGAAGGTCATCGAAGAACAGAAGGTTGCAGCGCTTGTCTCGGGGGCCGCAATGAACAAGAAGCACCTGCAGTCGGTGATGAACGCAGCAATCGAGGGCGGCTCCAGCGATCCGCGCAAGAATCCCAAGCTCGAAATCACCATGAAGCGCGCGTCGCATGCAGGTGTACCGATGAATTACATCTACCGCGCAATGCAGCTCGTGGACCAGGGATACACAGAATTCGAACTGCCGCTGTTCAATACGCATTACGAAGACGAAGCCTACCTGACGGTCAGCGGTCAGAACAGCAACAACAGCGTCCGCGTAACCAACTCGTTCCTTCAGGCAGTCGACCGCGGCGATTCGTGGAACCTGACCCACAGGAAAAACGGCGAAGTCGCGAAGACCGTCGAAGCGAAAGACCTCTGGGACCGCATCGCGTATGCAGCATGGTCTTCCGCCGACCCCGGCATCCAGTACGATACGACGATCAACGACTGGCACACCTGCCACGAAGACGGCCGTATCAACGCGAGCAATCCCTGCTCGGAATACATGTTCCTCGACGATACCGCCTGCAATCTCGCCTCGTTCAATTTGAAGTACTTCTGGAGCGAAGAGAACCACGAATTCGAGACGGAGAAATTCCGCCATGCAGTGCGCTTGTGGACGTTGACGCTCGAAATCTCGGTGCTCATGGCGCAGTTCCCCTCCGAAGAAGTTGCGCGCAAGAGCTATGAATTCCGGACGCTCGGCCTCGGCTACGCGAACCTCGGTACCGTGCTGATGATCGCCGGTGTGCCGTACGATAGCCCGAAGGGACGCGCGATTGCTGCAGGTATCACCGCCCTCCTTACCGCCGAATCCTATGCTGCCTCAGCAGAGATTGCCGGGGATGTCGGTGCCTTCCCGCGTTACGAGCCGAACCGCGAGCACATGCTTCGCGTCATCCGGAATCACCGGCGTGCAGCGTACAACGCCAACCCTGAGGACTACGAGAATCTCTCCGTTCCTCCGGTAGGGATCGATCCGAAGCTTTGCCCGGAACCGCTTCTCGGCGCTGCGCAGCAATCCTGGGACAGAGCGCTGGAGCTCGGCGAGCAGAACGGCTACCGCAACGCACAGGTTTCCGTCCTTGCGCCTACCGGCACGATCGGCCTCGTCATGGACTGCGATACGACCGGCGTCGAGCCAGACTTCGCAATTGTGAAGTACAAGAAGCTCGCAGGCGGCGGCTACTTCAAGATCGTGAACCAGTCGATTCCGAAAGCGCTGGAATACCTCGGCTATAGCCAGCAGCAGATCGAGGACATAGAGAAATACGTGAAGGGACACGGCACTCTTGCCGGATGCCCCGATATCAATCGCGAATCCCTGCTCAAGCGCGGCTTCAATAGCGAAGCCATCGAGAAGATCGAAGCGCAACTGGATTCCGTCTTCGAACTCAAGTTTGCGTTCAACAAGTACGTCCTCGGCGAAGACCTTTGCTTCAAGCTTGGGTTCACCGCCGAGCAGCTCGACGATCCGTCGTTCGATATGCTCACGGCGCTGAATTTCACGTCCGAAGAGATCGACCGTGCAAACGAATACGTCTGCGGTACAATGATGATCGAAGGCGCGCCGCATCTGCGTGCTGCCGACCTGCCGGTCTTCGACACGGCAAATAAATGCGGAAAGCGCGGCGAGCGCTATATCAAGTATGAAGGTCATATCCGCATGATGGCAGCAGTGCAGCCGTTTATCTCCGGCGCAATCTCGAAGACGATCAACATGCCGGCCCATGCAACGATAGAAGAAGTCAAGCATGCCTACAAGCTCTCCTGGCAGCTCATGCTCAAGGCAATTGCGCTCTATCGCGACGGTTCCAAACTCTCGCAGCCTCTGAACACCGTCAGCGATGCGCACGCAGAAGCCCTCATGGAGATGGGCACGGAGGACGACTTCAACGAACAGATCGGGCCGAAGGAAATCCAGGAAAAGATCGTCTACCGTGTCGAGCGCAAGAAGCTTCCGGCAAAGCGCCAGGGCTTCATCCGCGAGGCGGTGGTAGGCGGGCACAAGGTGTTCCTCCGCACCGGAGAATATAACGACGGAAAGATCGGCGAGATCTTCATCGATATGTACAAGGAAGGCGCATCGTACAAGGGCCTTCTGAGCTGCTTTGCGGTTCTCGCATCCAAAGCACTGCAGTACGGCGTCCCGCTGGACGAACTGGTGGATACCTTCACGTTTACCCGCTTCGAACCCGCCGGTACCGTCGTCGGGCACGAAGCAATCAAGAATGCAACTTCCGTGCTCGACTATGTCTTCCGCGCATTGGGGTACGAATACCTCGGCAGGAAGGACTTCGTCCATGTGAAATCCGTTGATGAGACACAGGAGAAGCCGCTCACGAGCTTCAATTCACCGCCGACCCTGCCCAAACGCGCCAAGAGCAGCGCAGGCGAAGAAGCCGCACCCGAACTCGTCGCTGAGAGCAAAAAGCAGAAGAAGGACGACACCGAGTCGGTGATGATGGCCAGAGCGCAGGGCTACACGGGCGAAATGTGCAGCGCCTGCGGAAGCGCGCGCGTCAAGCGGAACGGTTCGTGCACCGTATGCGAAGATTGCGGCACAACGAGCGGGTGTTCGTAAGAAAATCTCCTTACCCGTGCGAACGCCAAACGGCTTCGCATCAACAGCCGTATACCTCTGGTGTACGGCTGTTGTGTTTTATGGTGGGCTATGCATTGTGCAGTGCAGAAAGCCTGCCCATGCCTATCCCCCGCGTAAGCGGGGAAGCTTGCCAAAGGGTGTGAAGTGAAGATGCCATAACCTCAGCCGTTCGAGAAGACCAAGTGTCTTGCACAGCCCCTTAAGGTCCGAAGGACCGGGCTAGGGGGTCGACTCGTTGCCATGAAATGGTACAACGAGTCGGGGGGATCTCTGTGCATATTAGTGCGCGGCACGGGGTTATCCTCGCAGAGGCCGAATGGTGCGCCGTGGCGTAGACGAGCAGGTGCCGTTCCCGCCCTTGATCTTCGCAGCACGATGAGGTACATTCTTGTGATCTGTTATGACTTAGGCAATCGCATGTACCGCTACGTGATCTTTTTGTTACTTCTCTCCAGTATAGCCCCGGCACAGTATAGGTGGAGACTTTCTCCATTGCCGCTTTTCAATGAAGTAACAGAGCTTGCATTCGATTCAGAAGACAATCTGTATGCTATTACATATGGTCGAGGTTTGTGGGAGTCTTTGGATTTAGGGAAATCTTGGAATCCAAGTACACTTATCGAAAGGGAGATCAATACGGTGTATATAAGTCCCTCTGATAATATCTTCATAGCGGGATATTACGGTACTGGTATTTACTTTTCTTCCGATGATGGGAATATGTGGGTGCAGCGCGGCTTGACCGACCACATCGTTAATTCACTCGATATTTCTGATAGCCAAATAATGTATGCAGCGGCTGATGATTCGGGGGTCCTACGGTCTTTTGATTTTGGCGCGAGCTGGGAGAAGACGCCTTTTAGGAAGGAAAATGACAAATGCGTGCTGGTTGGCCAGAACAATAAAGTCTTCACAATAGCAGATGGAAAATTGTACTGCTCTAATGACGATGGAGTGAGTTGGCAACGAGTTATTGGGCAGCTTGGCGATGATTACATTGGTTCTATCGATACAGATTCAGATGGTGTGTTGTACGCTGGAACCTATGAATATGTGCCACGGGATAGCGGGTGGAGCAAAGGCAGAGTCGCAGTCTCCCACGATAATGGGGAAACTTGGACGAAACATCTGATTTCCCCTCAGCTTTTAGATGTGTCCGTATCTTCCGTTGCAAATGTTGAAGGCGTTGGATTGCTCGCGACTACATATGCGTACGGGGTCTGGCGAAGTGTAGATGGTGGCGTTACATGGGAACCGTTTATAAATGGTTTGCGTCGCACCCGTGTGCTTTGCAGCGCTGTATCTGCATCTGGTGAGATCGCGATAGGGTTGAGTGGTGGCGACGTCTATTTCCTCGAATCGGAGGAGACAGACATAGATAACCCACCCGCACCCACCTCGCTCGCGCTCTCGCAATCGTACCCCAATCCTGTTGGGCTACATGCGCAGTCGGCGGTAATAGAATACGACCTCCCGCGAGGCGGGTATGTCTCATTATCTGTGTATGATCTCTCCGGCAGGCTCGTGCAAACACTCGTAGATGCTCACCAGTCCCCCGGCAAGCACAGCGCAGTTTTTACTCCGGGGCATTTGCCCGCTGGACTATATATCTACCGGCTCTCTGCAGAAGGACAGACGATTACGAAAAAACTGAGTGTGGTGCGATAGGATGCGTTTTAAACGTCATTCCAACGGGAGCCCATGCCCTCCCAACCCTTCGGCTTCGCTCAGGGCAGACGGGAGGGTATGCCCATGTGATGCCCGGGCGGTTTTCGGCCGCCATACGCGCGGGCGCGCGTGGAGATATATCTCTCCCCTCTCCATCAAAGAAAAAGGGACACAGTTGCCTGTGTCCCTTCCTCATAATGATCTATTGGGTCTAGCCGAGGTAGGAGCGGAGCTGCTTGCTTCTGCTCGCGTGGCGGAGCCGGCGGATCGCTTTTTCTTTGATCTGGCGAACGCGCTCGCGGGTAAGATTAAACTTCTCGCCAATCTCTTCGAGCGTCAGTGAATGATCGCGGTCGAGGCCGAAGTACAACCGGATAACCTCCGCCTCGCGCTCGCTGAGGCTCGCCAATGCACGCCGCACTTCCACACGGAGGGATTCGCCCATAAGCGTGGTGTCGGGGCTTGGCTGGCGGTCGTCCTGGATGACGTCGAGGAGGCGGTTGTCTTCGCCCTGCGCGAACGGTGCATCTACGGATATATGCCGGCCCGAGATCTTCAGCGTATCGGCAACTTCGAAGAGCGTCATGTCAAGCTCGCTCGCGAGCTCGCTGGCACTTGGCTCGCGCTCATAGCTCTGCTCCAATTCGCTGAACTTCTTCCCGATCTTGTTCAGCGCACCTACGCGGTTCAGCGGCAACCGGACGATTCGGCTCTGCTCTGCCAATGCCTGCAAAATCGACTGCCTGATCCACCACACGGCGTAGGAAATAAACTTAAATCCGCGGGTCTCGTCGAAGCGCTTTGCCGCTTTGATGAGCCCGAGGTTGCCCTCGTTGATTAGATCGCCGAGGGATAGTCCCTGGTTTTGATATTGCTTTGCAACGGAGACCACAAACCGGAGGTTCGCTTTGGTGAGCTTCTCCAGTGCGCGCTGCGCGTCGGGCCCGTTGCGCTTTATTTTCCGCGCGAGTTCAATCTCTTCCTCAGGTGTCAGCAGATCCACACGGCCGATTTCCTGGAGGTACTTATCCAGCGACTGGCTCTCGCGGTTCGTATATTGTTTCGAAATCCTCAAATCTGGAACCTCTGTTTAAGGCAACAACGCATTACTTCTTTGTTGGCATTTCTTTGTTCAACTCCGGATCGACATCGATCCGGTCGACGATACCGACGATAGTGGCATCAGTGGGCGCCATTTCGGCAGGCAGTGGAATCGACGCCTCGCTTGCGGTGATATACATCACGGTCTCCCCTTCTCCTGCACCGATATTATTTACGGCTATAATCGGTTTCCCCGCATGATTCCGGTTCGCATCGATAGGCTGAATTATTTCAAAGGAGGCATTCTGAAGGTGTTCATCCTTCACGGTAGCCCACACGGTGCCTATGATCTTCGCAAAAAACATGCGTTCCCGTTTTAGCCTTCTTTTAACATTGGTTCAGTACGAAAAAGTTTCAAAGCGCCTGAAATACGCCGCTCGGACGCAGTTGGCTGGTGATTTCAACCTGCCGCTTCTCCAAATACATCAAGTTTATCGACGATCGCCATCACAACGGCATCGATCGGTTTATTGTGTGTCAGCTTGGTTTGCCGGGCAGAACTCCCCTGCGCTATGAGCACAATCTCTCCAGCGCCCGCTCCGACGCTATCGACGGCAATCACAGGATTCGCTTCCTCATCGACGTCGTAGTTGAGATCAACCGGCTGAATGATGAGAATTTTCGTCCCGTTTAGACCTTCGTCCTTTCTGGTCGCCCAGACTGATCCGATAACTCTTCCGAGTGTCATTGATTAGCCGCCGTTGATGATAATATTCGTTTGTATCGCATTCCAGCCGTCGCCCGGCTGAACCGTTGCCGCATCCAGAATCGCTAGCCCATCGAAAGCAGCGTAACGATCTGTATCGTATGTCGCCAGCGGCAGTTTACTCAGGACGCACAGTCCGGCGATGATGCTGCTGCGGAGATCCTTCCGCGCGTCGGGAAGCTGCCGGTAGGTATCGCCGAACGTCAGCGAATACTTGTGATGAAAGCCTAACACCTTCAGACCCCATAACACGGATTCGGTATGGTAACGTTCATTTTCATTGGATGCAGCAGCGATGCATTCGGTCGCATTTTGTACGGAAGTAAAACACATGGCTTGCGCGGCAAGCGTACGCAGCACGGATGGTTTGCCACCGTTGTGCGTCAGATAGGCCGCCAGGACGTCGGTTTCCACAAACACCTCGGCCTTATGCACTGCGCCGATCCGATCCTGATGCCAGCTCTTTTATCCGTTCGGCGTAGGAGGAATTGCGGAGTGCCCCTTCCGCGGCCAGAAACCGCTTGATCGCATCCACCGGGCAGGCTTGCCGCGCACTGATGTGCTCGGCATCGTGCGGGATGGGGTTGTCTTGTCGTTGCCGGTCTTCTGCCATGGTACGCCCGCGCCAAATTCGGACAAACTCAAATATACGGGCAACTTACCCGAATTGCAACGGGGCTTGGCTATCGATCGCATCCTATGAGGATCCTCACACCACCTTTACGCAGTTGCCGCCGTCTTCCACGGCTTTATCAAGCACCTGGCGGGCTATGCGCTGAACTTCTTCCCGTTTCATCCCCGGCGTTACGACACAGCCCGCGATCGAGACAGTGTAGGCGTACGAGAGCCCTTCGTCGTCGGCAGTCTGTGCGGTAATCTGCTTGCGGAGTTTTTCGCCGCGGAGGAAGGCCTCCTCGGCGTTGCTTTCAACGAGGAACATGCAAAACGAAGTCCCTCCGAACCGCCCGGCAATATCGAACGGCCGTGCAAGGGCTCGTACCGCCCCGGCAACTTTCGTCATGATCGTCTCGATTGCAACTTCGCCGTGCTTCTCGCGAATGTCGTCGCCGTTATCCAGGGCAACCTGGAAAAACACGCCCCTGCCGTCCAGCGACGCGATGCGTTCAAATTCTTCATCCAGCCGCTGGAGCACATAGGTCCGGCTGGGCATCTGCGTATCTTCGTCGATGAGCAGGTACTTCGATGTGAGTTCGCTGAGCACGGCTACCTCAAGGTGGCGCGAAGCCAGCGTCCCGATACGGCGGAGGATGCCGAGATCGCGTTCGCCGTACTGCCCTTTCTCGCGGTACTCTACGACGATCATGCCGAGCACTTCGCGCTGACTGTAGAGCGGCAGCACGAGAAGCTCACCGCGGGATTCTATCGTCTCGCCCTCGGCAAACCGGTATTCGCGGGATTTCGGGGCTGGGAGCACTCCGCCGTTGTATGCTTCTACACCCTTTCCGAGAATGCTCCGCTCCATATTTACGATCGATCCTTCGTTCACATACGGGAGGGAGGCCGATTTCGTTTGGCTCTTGACGGCGGTCCAGATGCGCTTGGCGCGCTGGTTCAGCAGCACTGCGATGTAATCCCAATCGAGCGAATCCATGACCGCGCGTGTTATCGCCGAAGCAATTCCGTACGTATCCATGTGCGATTCGATATAGCTCTCCATGCCATCGAGGACGTGGAGTAGATTCGCGTCGGTCTTCAGATCGAATTTCTGATTGTAGCTCTTGAGCAGCGATCCGATGACCTTCGATACGCGCGTAATCGTCCCGACGGTTTCGCTGCCGAATGCATCCGGCGCTTTGCTGTCCGCGGAGATCACGGCGATAGGTTCTCCCTGGTAAAACATCGGCACACCGATAATGGACTGGATGCCTTCCCGCGAAACGTAGTACGGCGCAACATCGAGTTCCGATGCCACGGTAAGCTGCGCAATCATTGCCGGTTCGCCGGAGACCCCGACATTGCTGATGAAGTCCGTCCCCAGAGCGAGCCGCCGCGCGGTGGTATAGTTGGAGGATTCGGTAACGAACTCCCCGATGATGATCTGACCGCGCTCCTGGTTAATCCAGTACAACCCGACGGTATGCGCCATGAGCTGTTCTTTCAGTACGCCGAGAACGGAGTGCGTCAATGCATCGAATTCCTCCTTCGGATCGTCGAAGTCGGGATTCTCGTCCGGGGCGTAGTCGGAAGGTGTTTCATGTTCGGGGGCTACCTGCGGCTCCGATGCCGGCTCAAGGTTTTCCTCGTCCAGTTCGAAGCCCGTGCTGTCCGGTGCTTCCTGTCTTGGTTCAGGCCGGGATTTTCCTGTTTCATACGTCGGCTCCGGCTTCTTTACCGGATCCGCCATTGGCTTATCGCCGGATGTGTGTTGTTCATCTTCCGATGGTGCATAGCGCAGGTAGATAACAACTGCAGATACAAGAAAGATGACGCCGGAAATGATTCGTATGACGAGACTTTCATCGAAGTAGATGAATGCTGCGATTGATGCGAATAGTCCGAGAAGAGCCGCTACAACGTATGACTTCATTGAAGGGTACGGTTAATGGATGAATACCCGAAGGAGGTCAAAAAAATGTACAACTGCGGGAGCCGAAATCAAAGATCGGAAGGCGTTTCGCTGCCGGTTTCTCCGGGTTCCTGTTCCAGTTGGGAACGTTCATCGTCGCGAAGCATGTAATTCTCGCCCATGAATTTATCGCGCTCGTTTACCTCGGGCAGACCGAGTTCCTTCCTGAGCGTGCGAATCTGTGAGCGGATCGTCTCGATATGTTCATCGAGTTCCAGGGATTTCTGTTCCATGTCCTCGGTATCATGGATCAAGTCGTGCTGCTGCTTGACGAGTGCCCTGATCGAATGCTCGAGTGAATTCAGCAGCACAAGTTTGCCGCGTTCTTCATCGGCCTCCTCCTGGGATTCGCGTTGTTCACCCGTCACCTGGGTATGCTCTTGCTCAGCCTTCTTGTAGATTGATGAGCGGATCTGCTTCATCTTCGCGATGCGTTCGAGGATGGGCTCGGGCGAGTCAAATCCATAGACGGTCGCGAGGCGGATATGCTCTTCCGCCTCCTCAATACGTCCGAAGACCGCCAGGACAAGCGCCAGATTGGCGTGCCCCACGGCATGATTAGGTTCAAGCTGAAGCGCCAGATCGAGATACGTTTTTGCCGTCCCCGGATCGCTTTCCTTTAAGTGCAGCGAACCGAGATTTACGAGATAATCGGCGTTTTCGGGATCGTTCCTGTATGCGCGCTGCAGTGCTTCCGCTGCCTCCGCCGAGCGGTCCATCTTTCTGAGCAGCAGCCCCAGGTTGTTCCATGCGTCGGCAGCATCCGGACGCAGTTCAAGAGCTTGTTTCAAAGATTGAAGCGCTGCAAGAAAGTCCTCACGGTCTTCATACAAACTCGCCATGCCCATATGGGCTGCAAACTGTTCATCTTCCGAGACGACGCTATCCAGCACCTCGCCGTACAGACGGGATGCCTTCTCTGTATCGCCGCGTTCGTGTGCCTTCGCTGCCTCTGTAAGCAAATTATCCATTACAATCGATGCGGTTCCTTGCCTTTAAGTACGTGTAAACGGTGCAGGACTTTTATAGTGATCTCTTCAGCTACTCTGCCGGTCGCCTCCGGACCGAGAATATTCGTAACGAAGATATGGTACTCGCCGTTTCTTTCTACCCACCCAACATACCAGCCAATCCGTTCAGCGGTGCGAAGCGAGGTCCCGGTCTTGCCGCAGAAGTACCCGCCTTCCACTGTGCCCCGTGGAAAGATTTCATTGCGGAACGTATCCATTGTCTCCCTCGAAAACGGCAGCTCATTGAGCGCCAGCCGAACAAGGAAATCCCACTGCTGGTTCGCCGAGATCTTCAGACCCTTTTCGAGCCAGAACGTTGTAACGTCGTCTCCTATATTCTTATCGCCGTAGTTCAGCTTGTTCAGCCATTCCTGCATATTCTCTTTGCCGACCCGCCGTGCCATCTCCTGATAGAACCACACGGCCGAATGCTTGAACGCCATCCGCAGGTTGTGGTCCTGGTTCCACTTATCGTAGAACCGCTTCTCGCCGTCCCATTCCAGCATTTCATCCGGGCCGGAGATCGCGCCGGATTCGAGAGCTATCATTGAGTTAGGGATTTTGAACGTGGAGCACGGACTATAGGCTTTCATCGCCTGGAGGGAGCCGTCGGGGAGCGTATCCGTGTACATGTGCAGCATCTTGGCCTGCAAGTCGTAATGCAGGAACGAATAAGTATAGTCTCCGAACAGGTCCCGCAGTTCCTCCGCCTTCTGCGCCGAGGCCTGTCCGGTGAATAGCAGGACTGCCAGTATGCTAATCAAACGATACATTGTATGATACACCTCCTTGTATCCATCTGCCGGGCATTGGGAGCGTGCCTATTTCGGTGTAGGAAACGTTTGTCAGGTTCGTTGCCGATAGGAATGTACTCACATCGCCAAAGCTCTTCGTAAGCCGCAAATCCAGTATGACGTATGCGTCCTGCTGATCTTCGCGCTTGAGAATACGTACTTGCCACGATGGCAGCAATCCGAGCGGCAATACTTGTACAATATTCATAACAAACTGATGACGCAAGTGATCGAGTATGTATTTCGACTCGGTTGCCGGTACCGAAAAATCGGAAGCAAGGTAGGTGTAGCCTAGTCTCACGCAGAATATAAACGGTGATATTGCATCCGGTAGTGTTGCCGATTCCACGCTGGTCTCGATTCCCCATGTATTCACGTTGGTAGCGTTCACAACCTGCCAGGGCGCCTGCTCCGATTCCCGAACCCAGTCAATCAGGTTCTCAGCCTCACGGCGAAAAACCGTCACGCTCCCTCTGAGCAGATGCCATTCGCTCCTAAGACCGAGTTCATAGGTCCAGGCGCGTTCCGGTTCAAGGTCCGGATTGCCGAGATTTGCCGGATCTTCGTAGTACAGTTCTGTATATGTGGGAATGCGGAAGGCACGGCTGACCGACCCGTGGATGCGCAGCGCATCGCTGAAAGCATACCCTGCACTTACACCCGGCGAATAGTCCCAGCCGAAGGAATCGAACTTGTTGGCATAGAGCCCGAAGTCCAGCACGGTTTCTTCAAATGGCTGCACTCTATGCTCTGCAAATATGCCGCCGATGGTCCGCTCGTGAATGCCCAGGTTGGTACTGTTGATAGCCTGCAGCTCGGCTTCCGTACCGAGGGCTGTGGTGCCGAGTCCCCAATCGAACCGCGCGCCATACCGGAAATTGTACTTATTCGTGTTGTGGACGTTTCTGTAGAAATCCGGATCGTCGCGCCGCAGTAAAAACTCGTCGCTGCCGTTGCACCAAGCGAGATCGATGTGTGAAAGCCATCCGTCATGGTCGATCTCCCCGCCAAGTGCCGCGAACCCGGTTTTCACGGCTTCCCATTGATTGGGAAACCGCGAGCTATAGAATCCGTTGGCACCGAATTCTTTATCGGTATACCCCGCTTTCAAATCGAACACAGCACTCGATACTGGGAGCCGCAGACTGTATGATGCTGTATTCGTCCGGTAGTCGGTATTCGCGCGGTATCCATCGGAAGATTCGCGCTGGATCGTGATGCGCTGCTGCAAACCGCCTATGGGCAAGGATGCTGAAGCCATGCCTTCGAACAGCCCATACTCGCCGCCGCTTGCGCGGAACCGCAAGTTCGCATCATGCATGTTGCGGGTAATGATGTTGATCGCGCCGCTGAATGCATTCGCACCAAATCCTCGCGAACCGGGGCCGCGAAGGACTTCGATGCGCTGGACATCATCCATCGGGACGGGGAGGGATAGGGTATTATGCCCGGTCTGCGGATCGTTGACGGGGACGCCATCGAGCATGACCAGAGTTTGTTCGAATCCCCCGCCGCGGAGAGCGATATCTGCCTGCACACCGTTCGGGCCGCGACGACGGATGTCCACGCTGGGAACGCTGGCCAGGACGCCTTGAAGCGAATAATCCGGCGAGGAAGCGATCTCTGCCCTGGTTATGACCTCGATGTTCCGGGTAAGCTGCGAACGCTGAACCGGCAACCTGCCGGCGGTAATGATGATCTCTGGGAGGTTGTATTCGGTGGTATCAGATTGCTCCTGCGCGGGAAGCACCGGCGCAAAAGCAAGAAAAAGCAACGCTAGGTGCGCCGCCCGGTTGTTGAAATTCATGTATGGTATCTTTCCATTTCCGCTATACGAAGCAAGAAATGTACGAAAGCAACCGTCATTCCCACAAATCGGGAGATCCTACCGTTACTATTTGTATACAAGCAACACATTGCACACACAGTCTCTTAATCTTGTGATTCTTGCTCTGATTCCATATTCTGTCACTCTCCGATCACATTACAAACTCAGCGGCTATCCCCTTCTGGCGGATCCGCATTGTCACCACGTTCAGTGCCTCATGTAGGTGACACATACTTCTTCAACTACGTGAGGATCAGAACAGCATGCCGATATACATGGATCGCCATGACGTCCCAGGTGCAACTGCAGTCGATGTTGCAAGGGCGCATCAAGAAGACCTTCACATTCAGGATCAATACGAGTGCAAGGCCATAACATATTGGTTTGATGAGGCGCACGGTGCAGCCTTTTGCCTCGTCGAAGCTCCCAATAAAGAAGCGGTGATGGCAATGCACGAGAACGCTCATGGCCTTGTGCCACATCAGATTATTGAAGTACAGAGTTCTGTCGTGGAATCGTTTCTGGGGCGCATCGTAGATCCTGAATCCGCAAATAGCAGGGAGAACGACGAGATCGTCATAAGTGAATCTGCCCTCCGGGCGATCATGTGCATCGGCTTGCATTGCACATATCCCGGTCAACATACATCGGATATAAGTACAATCCATGAGCGGAAGATTCGCTCGGCAATATTAGATGCGTTCAAACATTTTGCAGCGCGACCAGTGGAGATTGCTTCGAGTCTTAATATTGCAACTTTTGCGTCCGTATCTTCGGCCGTGCAATGCGCAAAAGAGATTCAGCACCAAACGGAACAGTTCAGCCCAACACCAGAACACCGCGCGCCGTGCGTACGCATGTCCCTCAGTACCGGTATCCCTGTTGACGGACGCAATGAGCTATTTGGCAAGACGTTACAGGAGGCCCGGCGGCTTTGCAGTTTCGCAAGAGGAGGTCAGCTGTTGCTCGCACCATCTGCAATGCAAATCTACCGTGATACCGCTGAAGGCGAACTGAAGACCGGAAACATCAGAGCAGTCAATCCCACCGACTTCTTCTTTCTTAACAACTTGATGAGTGTGATTGAGGAAACGTGGAACGATCCTGATATCCAGCTTGACGACATTAGAGATCGCATCGGGATCAGTAAGTCACAGTTGTACCGGAAGATCTCATCTTTGAGCGGATATTCTCCGATCGGGTTCCTCCGGGAATACCGGTTGCAACAATCAAGGGAATGCATTGAGAAACAATCCGGAACGGTAACAGAGATTGCCTACGAATGCGGTTTCGGCAGCCTATCATATTTCTCAAAGTGCTTTCGAAAGCGGTTCGGGATATCTCCTTCGGAGTTCTCAAGCACAACTGGTTGAGTTGTGTCCCAGCAAATTGTAGCGTGGTCAAATAATGCCACATTATGAACCAAACGAAATAGCCAGTAGTCCGGAAGTCATGTAGCTTATAGGAGTTCACAGAAACAGGACTTCCATAATGTCCGGTGAGTTCAGTATTGAGTGGCAAGTCAGTACTGTCGGCATGGAAGCCTATTGGCACTTACAACAAAAGGTTCATAACAATGGAAACAATAACACAAGTATCTCTATACGAACGGCTTGGCAGTGCAAATGGCATAAAGATGCTCGTCGATGACGTCGTTGAGGCTCATATGCAGAATCCCAACGTTTCAGCGCGGTTTCTTCCCTATCGGGATCAGCCTGAACTCCTTGAGAAGATCAAGCAACATACATGCGAATTCTTTGCTATGGGTGCCGGTGGACCCGAGGTGTATTCGGGCCGTGATATGGTATCAACGCATCAGGGGATGAATATCAGCGAGGAAGAATACATGCATGTAATTGACGATATTTTAATGGTCCTCGGCAAACATGGAATGGACGATCAAACACAGAAGGATGTCCTTGCGATCTTATGGTCGCTAAAAGGGGAAATCATGCACAAGTAATCCTCCCGTTTGCTTCTGCATTGAGTGTAACGCGCACCAGGCACAACCTGTGCTTGGCATGGAACAAATCCCTGAAAATCCATACGATTTTTACGCTACCTGAAAGCCAGTCGCTGATTGGCTTTCAGCTTTTTTTTATACCACACCGACAATCGGTAGAGGTATTTCATACATACATCGTTTCTACTTCCTTACGCTATGCGAAGCAAGAAATGTACGATAAGCGCGCGAACGGCATAACGGGGTTGCTGAGCTAGAAACTGATGTATTCGAACAGGTTGAAGACCGCTGCGGTTGCGAATCCGATGAGGGCGGTAACGAAGGCGATCCGCCAATACGATTGCGTCACGATACGAAACCATGTCGCCAGGACTCCCACCATGGCCATAAACAGTGATGTATTCACCAGATCCGAGCCGGACCCGCTATCGGCGTGCATCCCAAACACCAGGCTGAAGAGGACACTTGTCGCGCCCACGACGGTTGTTACAACTACCACGGCAAGTAACGCTGCCCAGGATGCCTTCGATTCCGCTACTTCTATAGTCATGTTTCGCGATTCTCCTTAATGATCATTATGTAGGGTACTTTGGGCTCGTGTCTGAAATGTAGTACTTCCCATACTTCCTTGCATGGCTGAAAAGGGGATGTTTCAGGCAAATTTGGTGTTCTTTTTGATGCTATGGGTATCATTTACTATCATTGATATCTTGGAGAAGATTGCGGAATCATTCCGCGTCATTCCCTCCAGGCAGCACCATGCTCTCGAAATAGCACATCCAACCCTTAACTGCGAGGATAGCACTCATGACAATGAATTTCGATATGATCAAGCGAGTGTACGATTCGATGCCTAATAAGATCGAAGCAGCCCGCAAGATCCTCAACCGTCCACTCACCTACACCGAAAAAATTCTGTTCTCCCATACATGGAACGATGCCGAGGCCTACGAGCGCGGCAAGTCCTATGTCGATTTCTCCCCCGACCGCGTCGCGATGCAGGATGCAACTGCGCAGATGGCGCTGCTCCAGTTTATGAGTGCCGGGAAGCCCGAGGTCGCCGTGCCTTCGACCGTCCATTGCGATCACCTTATCCTCGCCGAAAAGGGCGCCAAGCAGGATCTGCTCTCGTCGATAGACACTAATAAGGAAGTGTTCGACTTCCTGCAGTCGGTTTCGAAGAAGTATGGCATCGGTTTCTGGAAGCCTGGCGCCGGCATCATCCACCAGGTGGTGCTCGAAAACTACGCCTTCCCCGGCGGTATGATGATCGGTACAGACTCGCATACACCGAACGCAGGCGGACTCGGCATGGTCGCCATCGGTGTTGGCGGCGCCGACGCGGTGGATGTCATGGCGGGTATGCCGTGGGAGCTGAAATTCCCAAAGCTTATCGGCGTAAAGCTGACCGGCAAGATGAGCGGCTGGACCTCGCCGAAGGACGTCATACTCAAGCTCGCAGGTATCCTCACGGTGAAGGGCGGCACGGGCGCAATCGTCGAGTACTTCGGCGACGGTGCACGGTCGATCTCGGCAACCGGGAAAGGCACGATCTGCAATATGGGCGCCGAGATCGGTGCGACGACATCGACCTTCCCGTTCGATGAGAAGATGGCAGCCTACCTGCGCAGCACGGAACGCAGCGATGTGGCAGAACTCGCCGAGGGCATTGCCGAACACCTCCGCGCGGACGCCGAAGTAGAGGCCGATCCCGAGAAGTACTACGATCAGGTTATCCATATCGATCTCGATACACTCGAGCCTCAAATCAACGGGCCGTTCACGCCGGACCGCGCGCATTCCATAAGTGAGTTTGCCAAGGCCGTGAAAGAAAACGACTGGCCGGAAGAACTGCGCGTTGCGCTTATCGGCTCCTGCACGAACTCCAGCTACGAAGATATCGACCGCGTGGCGGCGATTGCGAAGCAGGCCAAGGCAGCCGGCATCAAAGTGAAGAGCGAGTTCACTATTACGCCGGGCAGCGAACAGGTGCGCGCTACGATTGAACGCGACGGGCAGCTTGCCCTCCTTGAAGAGATCGGCGGAAAGGTGCTGGCGAATGCATGCGGTCCATGCATCGGGCAGTGGAAGCGCCACGATGTGCAGAAGGGCGATAAGAACTCCATCATCACATCCTTCAACCGGAATTTCACCGGCCGTAACGACGGCAATCCCGATACGCATGCTTTCGTGGCGAGTCCCGAGACGGTTGCCGCACTTGCGCTGGCGGGAAGCTTAACCTTCGATTTCACGAAGGACACCCTTTCGAACGGCAACGGCGGGCAGGTAAAACTTGAACCGCCTACTGGCGACGAGCTTCCCGGAAGCGGATTCGTGCCAGATCCGGAAGGATTCGTGCCGCCTGCGAAGGATGGTGCAAGCGTCGACGTAGTAGTGAAGGACGATAGCGAACGTCTGCAGCTTCTGACGCCGTTCAACGCGCCAACACAGGACGATTACACCGATATGCGACTGCTCATCAAGACGAAGGGCAAAACCACCACCGACCACATCTCCATGGCTGGACCGTGGCTGCGCTTCCGGGGCCACCTGGATAACATCTCGAACAACATGTTCATCGGCGCGACGAATGCATTCAACGGTAAGATGAACAGCGTGAAGAACCAGAATTCCGGCGAATACGGCGAAGTGCCAGCAGTGGCACGCGACTACAAAGCCAACAACCAGCCGTGGCTCGTCGTCGGAGACGAAAACTACGGCGAAGGCTCCAGCCGCGAACATGCCGCTATGGAACCGCGTCATCTCGGCGGGAAGGCCATTGTTGTGAAGTCCTTCGCGCGCATTCACGAGACCAATCTCAAGAAGCAGGGTCTCCTCCCGCTTACCTTCGCCGATCCGGCGGACTACGAGAAGATACAGGAAGACGACCGCTTCAAGCTGGATATCGCACAGCTTGCACCGGGCAAGCAGATGACGCTGCACGTCACCCACCCCGACGGCAGCACGGACGCCATCCCGCTCAACCACACCATGAACCAAACCCAGATAGAATGGTTCAAAGCCGGCAGCGCGTTGAATCTGATAGCAAAAGAGAATAAGTAAATAGACGATTACACCAAGCCCCTCGCAAGAGGGGCTTGGTGTATACCACGTGTCTATGAAAGTCGATGCCAAAGCCCCGTAGGGGCGACCTGCGGAACGTCCGCCGTGTCGGATATGTAGCAAAATCCACCACCGTTTCCATTGATGCCGATGCACCCGTCCTTGGGACAGGCGCATCGGCCATAGGGATTTCATATGATATGATGTATCTACAAACCGCACGCCCCTACGGGGCTTGAAGACGAATGGCCAATCCTTCAAGTACCGGCCAGGGCATCTCACCCCTCCTAAATCACAATTCTACCCGCCTCAACAAACCTCTATGGATCGCCAGCCGGGGATATTTGATTGCCTTGACACTTGCAAAGCGGTTCGTTCACTCTAGAAACCTTAACTTTCCACGAGGATCGCTAAATACTTCACGGGTTCACTCGGCGGAATCTCGCCCCCTATCTCGTGAAAAATTTGCTGCTTAGGTACACACCTCGACTTGATATTGGGTATTATTCTCTTAATTTAGTTATCGGATTAGTCCGCCGTGTAATAGCGGCGCAACGCCGGATAATTGCTAGCCTATCGCAGGGATGCCCGCCTGGCTTCCTCGCATGTCCTGCCGTAGACCGGCTCGCTGAGTCGTACTCCTGATAATGGATCGAATGGAGGAATTGGATGGGTAACACATCGGATGGAACGTTTACGACATTCGAAATCCCGGATAGCTTTGGGGAGAAGTGGCGCCGTATGTTCACAAGTGCGGCGGAAGTATTTGACTTCGATCTTTCAACGCTCTCTATCCTGTATGAAGATCGTGTTCACATCTTGGCGCAAGGCGGTACAGTCGATGACCTGACGAACAGGGTCATTGATTACGATTTTATCAAGTGCATCATCGAGCGAAACCAACCGCACGCCATTTTCGATCTCCGAGAAGACTCTCAGTGGCAAAACTCTCCCATAGTACAGGCAGGATTCGTTTCAGCCGCAGGTTTTCCACTCCGAGACGATGACGGCACCCCATTCGGCACACTATGCGTCCTGCGTACACATCCAGCACCGTATCCAGATTCCCATTTCAAACTCTTTGAGTCGTTCGCGCATTCAGTCGAGGTGGAGATAAATGCGTTCAGGGATAAGGCGAAACTCCACGAAGAGCGGGAGCGCAGGCAGACTGCAGAGCACCTCGTTGAGAATGCAAAGGACCTTCACTCCATGCTGTTCGATTCATCGCTGGATATGATGCTCATCCACGATGAAACCGGGAAAATCCTCGATGTCAACGCACGCGTACTCGAGCGGCTCGGCTACGATACTAGCGAACTCATCGGTCAATCCCCGGGTATTATCGCCGCACCGGAATACGCCCCGAAAGCGAAAATGCGCCTGGAGCAGATATTCACTCACGGCGAGGCGTTCTTCCGAACACAACTCATCACGAAAAGCAGTGAGGAATTGGCAGTCGAAGTCACTTCCCAGCTCTTCAAATGGAAGGGCAAACCTGCAATCTTCTCAGTCGTCCGTGAACTGGAGAGCAGACGGATTCCGGAAGAAGAACTGGAAGATCACAAATATATGATTCGCGTCTCTGAGAAAGTGGGTAACATGGGGCACTGGATCATAGATTTGATCGATGGGAATCTTGAGTGGTCTGCTACGCAATACCTGCTGCATGGCGTGGAGCCTGGTTCTGTCGATGCAACTATGGACTTCTTCTTAAGTACGGTCCATCCTGATGATAGACAATGGGTGCAGAATGCCGTTGAAGAAGCGATTGCGACCAAGACTCCTCGGGAAGCTGAATTCCGGATTGTCCTACCGGATGGCAGAATACGCTGGATACGATCACAGAACACCTTCCTCTACCGCGGAGAAAAAGCCGTCAAGTTCTTCGGAATCGATCAGGATATCACCGAAGAAAAGGCGCTCATTCAAGAGCTTGAGGAAAGCCGGGAGCATTACAAGTCCCTGATTGAGAACCTGGGTGATACCACCGCTGTGCTACGCCATGCAATCGATGGTACGATACTGTATCTGAGTCCCAGCATTGAACCCATGTTCGGTTATAAGCCGGAAGAAGGTCTTGGGAAAAAAGTCCAGGAAGTGTGTGAGTATTCTCCCGAATCTCTCGCGCGGATTGAGACGGCAATAGGTGAGATGGTCACTTCGGGGAAAACCATCACAATCGAGGTTGCCTTCAAACATCGGGATGGTTCATGGCGCTGGAATATCTCTCACGCCCACCCTGTCCGAAATTCCAGCGACCAAATAGAATGCATTGAAGTTGTCGCAACGGATATCACTCGCCGCAAAATACTTGAACTGGAACTGGCAGAGAACGAAGCGTTGCTCAAAGAAGCGCAGCGCGTTGGTATAATAGGTCATTGGAGTCTCGTTCCCGAATCCGGCCACTTGGAATGGTCCGATGAAACCTATCGTATCTGGGGCATTGAGCCCGGCAGCATCGACCTCAATCTGGAGTACGCCCTATCAAGTGTGCATAGAGAAGATAAAAGCAGAGTAGCGAAGGAGCTACAACGTGCAATTGAGTCCGACATCCCATTCTCCGTAGAATTTCGTGTTACTCGCCCTGA
>PABJ01000070.1 GCA_002699105.1 Ectothiorhodospiraceae bacterium
TATCGTCTAGAATATCGTAGAACGTCTCGCCGACTTCCTGCTCAAAGCTCTTCGCAGCGTCTTCCTTAGAGACATATTCGATTTGATCAATGCCGCGAATCTCGCTTAATAACTCGCGTGTACGGTCGCGGTGCTCAGGGGTGATACGCTCTTTCAAAAACACTTCGACTTCCACGCGGCTTCGGACGTCTTCAACAAGCTGGGAGAAGTTGACTGTGATGATGGTAAAGATACCCAACAGCAACAGCGAGATACTCACAGTGAAAATTGTGATAAACGAACTGACGCGGTTCCGTCTGAATCCGGCGAAGCTTTCCTTGAATGTGTAGGTTAATCCCATACGTTCATTCCGGACATGGCCGGTTACTGGGGCGTTCTTTTCCTGGTGATGCGGATTTTTGCACTTTGTATGCCGGATTCAATATACGGTTTCCTAGTGTTGCCAGTCTAATTACTGCGATAGAGAATTACGAAATGGAATATACATTCGAAACACTCCTTCAGGTGATGACCCAACTACGCAAGGAGTGTCCATGGGACCGGGAGCAAACCCATGATTCGATCAAGGGACACACGATCGAAGAAGCGTACGAGGTGGTGCATGCAATTGATGAGAAAAACTACGAGGAGTTGAAAAAGGAGCTTGGCGATCTCCTGCTCCACGTAGTGTTCCATTCCGAGATCGCAGCCGGGGATGGACGATTCAGCATCCAGGATGTGCTACGCGAAATCATTGATAAGCTCGTGCGCAGGCATCCGCATATCTTTGGCGATACGGAGGTCAGTAATTCCGACGATGTGAAGCGCAACTGGGAGCAGTTGAAGATGGCCGAAGGTCGTGAGTCAGTCCTCGATGGTGTGCCGGCCCAGCTGCCGGCATTGCTCAAAGCATACCGCTTGCAGGATAAGGCGTCGAAGATTGGCTTCGATTGGGAAAAACGGCAGGATGTCTGGCAAAAGGTCAGGGAGGAAATTCTAGAGCTCGAAGAGATGGCTGAAGGCGGCGACCGGGACAAGATGGAAGAGGAGTTCGGCGATGTGCTCTTCAGCCTTGTGAATTACGGCCGTTTTCTGGATATCAATGCCGAGGATGCGTTACGCCGCACGATTGCAAAATTCGTTCGGCGGTTTCAATACATCGAGAGCAGGATGAAGGAGGATGGGAAGGACCTGCAGGCCGCAACACTCGATGAGATGGACGTCTACTGGGAGCAGGCGAAGGACTTCGACTAGCAGCTATCTACCAAGCATTGGTGCGATAGTATCCAGCACACTACCGGTAGCTCCGGTACGGGAGCTGACAAACTCCCCGGCAGCTTTTCCTGATTCCAATCGAGCACCTTCATCAGCAGTAAGGCGCGTCAGTACTTCGCTGCAAGCTTCGGCGGAATCCACGATATATCCCCCTCCGCTTTCCGCCAGCGCTCTCGCTTCCTGGCTGTTGTGAATCTTTGGTCCGTACACGACGGGGATTCCGTAAGCAGCGGGTTCCAGCGTGTTATGCACGTTGCTTTTGAAGCCACCTCCGACGAATGCTATATCGGCCGATGCGTAGAGGGCCAATAACTTCCCAATGCTATCGACGAGGATACAGCGCGTTAGCTCGCTGCCGGAGTATTTGGAAAACCTCGCAGCATTCAATGATTCCGGGAGTGATTGCTCCAATTCCTTCAGATGGTCTTCCTCCGGTTCGTGAGGCACGATGACAGCCTTGAGGCGGTTGTTGCTCTCCAGCAATGAGATGAGTCCAGGTAAGTAACGATCCTCGTCTTCCCGCCAAGAGCTGCCTACAGTCACAACCACGCTATCCGATGTGAATGCCTCCGGCAAAAGTGGTGACCGGCTTGCGTTCTTCGCCCGTACACTCACCCTGTCGAACCGTGTATCTCCAATCGCTTCGATCCGAACTCCTTCCAGTCCGAATTGCTTGAATGTTTCGGCGTCGTTATTAGAGACAGTGAGAATGGCATCGAAATGCGAGTACAATTTGCGATGGAATGCTTTGGCTATTGGAAGCAGGCGGAGAGAATCTTTCCGGAGCGTTGCGCTGGCGAGTATCACTGGCACGGATGCTCTATCGCAGGCATGGATGAAGTTCGGCCAAACATCGTAGCGGATAAACAAAGCCGCCTGAGGTTTCGCTAGGTTTAGAAAGCGTTCCGCATTACCGGGCCAGTCGAACGGAAGATAGAATATTCCGTCCGCACCGATATAGCTGCGGTTGTTTTCATATCCGGAAGGGGAGAAGAACGTGCAGAGTACGTTGATATCAGGATGTGCTGCTTTTAACGCATTGATGATAGGCTTTGCTTGCTCGAATTCGCCCATGGAGGATGCATGCACCCACAGACGTGAGCCGCCGGGGTGTGTACGGTTGAACTCCTCAAGGTCTGAGAAAACGCGACTTCTGCCCTGCCAGCCTTTACGCACCTTTGAATTGATGAGCCCAAATGCTTGAAAGAACAGCCAGAGTGGCGGGAGGAAAAAGGTAGTATAAAAAAATCGCCAGATCACAGGTCCGGGATGGATAGAAACAAATACCGCAGGGTTTTCCTGCGGCTCCAAATGTACAGCATGAAGGCGAGACTAGAAAATAAACTTGCCCCGTTCCATTACCTGTTCATCTTCAACCCAGATATCGAAGTCTCTCCCAACCACATCGATATGCGTGCTCGAACGCCACTTTGCCCCTGTGTGCTCACAGTACGGATAGCCGAATGCAATATGAATGCCCGGCAGTTTTTCATCTTGAAGGATATTGCCGATCACTCGGTCCAGGGCGATGTTGGTGCCGATAGCGAATTCGCCCACACGGTTAGAGTTCTCGTCGGTCATGCAGTACTGGACGAACTCCTCAAGAAGTTCCGTGTTTTCCGAAAAGCACTTGACGATCCGGCTATCTTCGATGATGATTTCAAGGGGGGAGTCCTTAAGGTCGCCATACTTGGAACAGAGGTAGTCGCCAACGACGCCGTCCACGACGAACGTACCATTTACTCGCGTAGGAGAAGTGAAGATCTCGCCGCCAGGTAGGTTGCCCCATTTTTCAGGTGAGATAATTCCACTCGTCTTGACCCAATTCAAATGCGGGCTGAACTCTGCGACCAGATCAGTGCCCTTGGGCGTTTTTGCTGTGATCCTGGAGGCTTTCCGGGTCTTTTCGATGAGCCGGGTGCTTATCTCGTCCACCTTGTGGAAATCTGCATTCATACCGACGAGCATGATGTCGTGGGTGATGTTTACCATATGTCCGTGGCGGATGCAGTTGAGATTGATGACATCCATCATCTCGATACGGTGCTGAAGCTCGCCGGTCTGCGTGGTGCAGGCATAAATACTGACTTTCGCCTTGTACAGCGCATCGAGGATGTCCTTCGGCATATGTCTCATCGGGCGCATGCCGAAATCTTCCAGCACAAAGACATCGAACCGCTTCGTCACCTTCTTCACATGATCGAGAATGCTTGCACCGATAGGCAGCGAAGCCTCGTCAGTAATCATAACGAAGCGCTCCTTGGGTTGAAGCTGCAGGCACGTATCGATTGCATTCATTGCCGCTGCTTCGTATTCGGCAGGGTAGTTGGTTTCAAGAATTGCTTCCAGACTTCTCTTTTCCATGGTATCTATGCCGTTTCTGGTTCGGTTCTGGGGATTGGGGGGAGTTCTATTCCGAGACCTTTATGCGTTTCGAGGATGATATAATCGACGACTTTCTTGAGATCGTTTGTTTGATCGTATATCGCGAGTTGGCGGTCGGCGCCGGTACCGGATTCGAGGAACCGATGTAGATACGCTACTTCGTCGCGACTACCGAGCTCGTCAACGACATCGTCGACGAATTCGAGGAGCTCATGAATCATGCTTTCTGCGTCAAGCTCAATCGCGCGTCCGAAATCAATCATCTTCCCTTCTATGCCGTAGCGTGCAGCGCGCCATTTGTTCTCCATAATGAGGTCGCGACGGTAGAGACGGAATCCAAGATTTTGGGAACGCAGTTTGTACAGCTTCGCAACCAATGCCTGAATAACAGCCGCCAAAGCCAACGTTTCGTCTGCTCGGAGAGGGATATCGCAAATGCGGAATTCCAGCGTACTGAATTTCGGATGTGGGCGGATATCCCACCAGATCTTCTTGCTTGAATCGATGCAGTTCGTTTGGATCAACATTTCAACAAAGCGCTCGAACTCGCTGTAGCTCGCAAAGTAGTCGGGTATGTTTGTCCTGGGAAATTTATCGAACACCTTGGTGCGATAGCTTTTGAGCCCCGTACGGCGACCCTGCCAGAATGGCGAGTTCGATGAGAGTGCAAGCAGGTGGGGCAGAAAGTACCGGGCTTCGTTCATGATTTCGATGGCCGTCTGCTTGTTCTCGATGCCTACATGGACGTGCAGACCGAAGATCAGGTTCGCTCTAGCGACCATCTGCATGCTATCGATGATATTCTTGTAGTGCACATCGGGCGTGATGAGCTGATCCTTCCAATGCGAGAACGGGTGCGTGCTGGAAGCGCCAATGCGCATTCCTTGTGAAAGCGCAAGCTTGGCAAGCTCTCTGCGCTTCTCGAACACATCCTTGCGTGCCTCGGCAATATCTTTGCAGACGCCCGTGCCAACCTCGACCACCGACTGGTGCAGTTCGGACTTGATGAATTCCTTGAGGACAAGCTTCCCGTCTTCGATAATTTCCTGAACGTGGGATTTCAACTCCCGCGTAACAGGATCGAGGATCATGAATTCTTCTTCAATACCGAGACTTAAGGAAGGACGCTGAACAAGTGTCATACTGCCTCCACCGAAGCGGACTCCGTTTCACTGAGCGAATTAATTTGGACCAGCAGGTACGTGTATAAAGGAAAGGTACGTTACGAGCGAATTTTTACATCGAGTGCAAGGGCATCGTGGAGCGGATTGCCCATGAACAGCTTGCGGTTTTCCAGAGCGCAATCCATCGCAAAGCGTGCGACGGCATCCACTACCCATTCGAAGTTGACTGGGGTGACGCTGTGATAGTCGCAGTCTGGTGCCGGATTCATGAAGTCGATTGCATACGGGACCCCGTCCCGGACGGCGAACTCAACAGTGTTCAGGTCGTATCCCAGGGTTTGGTTAATTGCCAGCACATCCCGGTGAATGCGTTCAAGCAGCTCCGGATTGTCCTCATATTCAACTTTGTAACGGCGTTCGTACGGATAGTGCGGTGCGTACGGCATAATGCGTACATCACGGCGGCCTATGCCGTAACAGCGGTAGTACGAGGAGTACTCTATGCCTTCCTGCAAGATCATGCAGAGAGTGCCGGTTTCATCGTACGCCCTGAAAAAATCATCCGGGGAGTAGAGCTTGTAGACATTTTTCCAGCCGCCGCCGTCATAAGGTTTCATGAAGCAGGGAAACCCGACGTATTCAAACACCTCGTCCCAATCTAGGGGATAGATCATGTTACGCATAGAGGTGGCTTCCGTGTTCGGCGGGTGTTCCTTGGATGGAAGCAGCACGGTCTTTGGCACGGCAACTCCGGCCTTTTCAGCAATAAGGTTATCGATGAACTTATCGTCGGTTGACCACCAGAACGGATTGTTGATGACGTAGCTGCCCTGCAGCGCAGCATGCTTGAGCATGGAGCGGTAGAACGGAATCTCGTGCGAAATCCGGTCAATTATGACATGATATGGCTTCAATTCGGTGTCAAAAATGGCACCGGTCTGGACGAACTCCGCTTCGACCTCGGCATTTCCAAACGCGTTAATTCTATCTACAAGGGCGCCGGGGAAGGTGTTTTCCATCCCGAACAATACGCCGATCTTCTTCATGGATCAGTATTACTCTTTCGTTGTTAGCAGCTTATGCTAGCAGCATAATTATCAGCAGTGGTTTTTCAATATAGAGACGCAAAGCCGTTCTCGCAACTCGCACCATCGTATGGAACGATCGGACGCGCTCCACGTCTTTGGATATGCACGCAGGTGTCTGTATTTTTGATTTTTATCACAAAATTGCCCTGTAATTGTCCGAAGAACGCACACAACAATCCCCGCAGAACGATCCCGAACGCGGTAAAAACGAGGGAGATCCCCGGAACCGCGATCGCAGACCGAAACGCGGAAAGCGTCCGCGCGGTGAACGGCACGACGACAAGCAGCGAGACTCGCGGGGTCCAAAACCTCGGCACCGTAGCAACGAACGCTGCGATGTGAGTATTGTAGTGCCCCTCTACAACGAGGAAGAATCCCTACAGGAACTTGCTGACAGGGTGAAGGATGTTCTGCAAACCGTCGCAAAGACATGGGAGGTTTGGTTCATCGACGACGGCAGCAATGACGGCTCTTTCAAAGTTCTTCAGAATCTCCACCGCTCAGACCGCAGATTCAAGGTGATCCGGTTCCGCCGCAACTATGGGAAGTCCGCAGCGCTATCTGTAGGATTCGAGCAGGCGGTGGGCGATATCGTTATAACGATGGATGCCGACCTTCAGGACGATCCGGCAGAAATTCCATCGCTGATGGAGGCGATCAATTCAGGGTACGATATGGTCTCCGGATGGAAGAAGAAGCGCTACGATCCAATCACGAAGACAATACCGTCCAAGTTCTTCAACTACGTGACGTCCAAGGTCTCCGGCATTAAGCTGCACGACTTTAACTGCGGACTAAAAGGCTATAAGAACGACGTCATTAAAAATGTCGACGTGTACGGTGAAATGCACAGGTATATACCGGTACTCGCCAAAATGGCCGGCTTTTCTGTGACCGAAGTCGTTGTGCAGCATCACCCGCGTAAATACGGTGTGACAAAATTCGGTCTCAGCCGTTTTTACAAGGGCTTTCTCGATCTCGTGACGGTGTACTTCCTTTCGAAGTACACGCAGCGGCCATTGCATATATTCGGCTCCGCAGGCTCGCTGCTTCTGCTTGCCGGTCTAGGTATTAACATTTGGCTTACGATCCAGTGGATGCAGGGCTATCCAGTTGGGGATAGACCCATGCTCATGCTCGGTGTATTGCTGATGCTCGTAGGTATTCAGCTTGTATCGACGGGGCTGCTTGCGGAGATGATAGCCAAGAACGGTCAGGAATCCACCGAGTACGGCATAAAGAAAATACTCCGGGGCTGAACCGCACTTTTCATTCGCATAGACACAATCGAAACATGTTTGAAGATGTTCAATACAAATCGGATTGCCGGTTTTTTCGCGGCGATATTCCATGTAAACCGCACAAACTCGAAGGCGTACACTGCAGGGACTGCCCGCACTATAAACCGACCGACCGAAATATCCTCATAATCAAGCTCGGTGCTATCGGTGATGTGATCCGTACAACCCCGCTTTTGCAAAAGCTGCGGTCGCTCTATCCGAATGCGCGTATCTGGTGGCTAACGCTGACGCCTGAGATATTGCCTGAGGATGTGGACGTCAAGCTGGCATTCGACGTCAAGAGTGCGATGACGATTCTCGCGATTAACTTTGACCTCCTCATCAATCTCGATAAAGATCGCGAAGCCTGCGCACTCACCGACCGCATAGACGCGAGCGTGAAGAAGGGATTCTATCTGCAAAACGGCGTCTGTGCTCCACTGAACGACGATGCTCGTGATAAGTTCATGACCGGTATTTTCGACGATATAAACAAGGCGAACACAAAGCACTACGTGCAGGAAATCTTCGAGATCTGCGGGTACGAATGGAAGGGCGAGGACTATGTGCTGGAATTTGTCCCTGAGGAATTCGGCGTGCCGCACGATACACCGGTCATAGGCTTGAATACCGGCTGCGGTGGACGTTGGACCTCGCGCCTGTGGGATGAAAAATACTGGATTCAACTCATCGCTCTGATCCGGGAGGCAGGATACCATCCGCTGCTGCTTGGCGGACCGCAGGAGGATGAAAAGAACAAAAGCCTCGCTGCCGAAACAGGGGCACAATACTTGGGGTACTTCCCGCTGCAACGGTTTTTCGCCCTTATGGACCACTGCGATGTCGTTGTCACGGGCGTTACAATGGCTATGCACATTGCCATTGGGCTGAAGAAGAACATGATTCTGTTCAACAACATCTTCAACAGGCACGAATTTGAACTCTACGGCAGGGGAGAGATACTCGAACCCTCCAAGGAATGCCAGTGCTTTTTCCTCGCCACATGCAAAAACGATGAGTACCAGTGCATGGAGCACTTGGAGCCTGAGCGCGTATTCGATGCCGTCAAACGCTGGGTGCCGGAACAGGCCGCCGTTAGCAGCTGATGAAGATCGTCCTCATCGGTACGGCGTATCCGTTGCGCGGTGGGATCGCGCATTACGTTGGGTTGCTCTATAAGTACCTTTCGAGGGATCACGACGTATCGGTCGTTACCTTCTCGCTTCAGTATCCCAAGCTGCTCTTTCCCGGGAAATCCCAGGAAGAATCGGGCGATGCAGGGGTGAAGCTCCAATCGTACCAGTGGATCAATACGGTAAATCCGTTATCCTGGATCGCTGCCGGGTTAAAGATTCGCAAGCTGAATGCCGACCTCATAATCTATAAATTCTGGATGCCGTTCTTTGCTCCAAGTTACGGTGTGACCTCAATGATCGCGCGGCTAGGAAGGAAAACAAAGTCCGTCTTCATTGACGACAATGTTATTCCGCATGAGAAGCGTCCCGGAGATAAGCTCCTCACGAAGTTCGCCTTTAGTTATGTAGATGGCCACATCGTGCAGTCGAAGGCCGTGGAGCGCGATCTGAAGCTTTGGCATCGCGACCCAGTCTACACCGAGCTGCCGCATCCGGTCTACGAGATTTTCGGTGAAGAACAATCGCGAGAGTCCGCTCGAGTGACGCTGCGTGACAAGAAGGGGATCGATATCAGCGATGAAGATCATGTGCTGCTGTTCTTCGGATATGTGCGCGATTACAAAGGACTCGACGTGTTGCTCGACGCAATGCCCCATATCCTTGCAAAACGGCAGGTGAAACTTCTTGTCGTAGGTGAGTTTTACGGCAATGAAGAAACCTACCGCGATCAGGTTGCAAGACTGGGTATCGCTGAGCATGTGCATTTTCATGCGGAATACGTTCCGAACGAAGAGGTTGGTCTGTATTTTTCTGCGGCGGACGTAATGACGTTGCCGTACAAGTCGGCCACGCAAAGCGGCATTATTCAGATAGCCTATAATTTCCATCGGCCGGTCATAGCTACCGATGTCGGCGGATTGGGTGAGGTGGTGATCCATGAACGTACCGGCTACATCGTGCCCCCCCAGGATCCGGAGAATCTGGCCAGTGCTGTGGAACGTTTCTATGCGGAGAGTAATTTTGAACTCTACCGCGCGAATGTCATCGAAGAGCGGAAAAAGTATTCCTGGGAGTATTTTTGCGAAGGAATTGAGAAATTATATCATCGATTGAACGAAGCGAAAGCATAAGCGGAACATCCCATGGCGAAATCTAAACAATCGAAGAAACGCAAAGCGGCGAAAGCCCCTCAGCAGGAACGGCAACTAGGTCAGTTCAACCTCGACGAGTACGTCGATAAATACATCTGGCTGATCGTTCCTCTGCTCGTTATCCTGTACTACTGGTTTTCGACGCAGTCGACA
>PABJ01000071.1 GCA_002699105.1 Ectothiorhodospiraceae bacterium
CAAAAGAGGGAGCAGCAAGGGAAAGCCTATTCGCTCGTGGCGGGGCAGTCCCTCTCCATTGACTTACGCAGTCCTACACGTACACAAACAATCTCCTGACCGGTTTTACCGATGTGATGGGCAATCAGGTGAATTACACTTATGATGGTCCCTCGAATAAACTCGCTACATACACAGACCAGAACGGCAATACGCAGGTAACAAACACATATACCAACGGGAAAGTGAGTTCTCAGCAGGATGCGCTAGGAAACAATTGGTCATTCTCCTACCCGGAGATCGGGAAATGTATCGCCACGGACCCACTCACCAACCAGCATATATATGTGCACAATGAACACGGCACCCTTTTCGATTATACCGATCCCCAGGGCAACCATGTGCTGTTCGATGTCGATGAAGAGCAGCGGACGACGACGATGACCAACCGCCTGGGCGGGACGCGGAAATTCACGTACTCAAACAGCCACGAACAACCGCTTTCAATCGAAGATGAGAATGGCAACAAAACCGAGTTCACGTATGCATTCCGGTCGCACAACGATCTGCGTCTGTTTGAGCTGACGAATATCGATCTCCCTGACGGTTCTACCCGCAGTTTCACGTATGATGCAAACTGGAACCTGAACGGCGCCACGGATGGCGAGGGGAATACTTCGACCTTTACGCACAATGATCGCGGACAGATACTTACCGCGCTTCTTCCCGATCGAGGAACGCGCACATTCACCTACGATGCAAACCGGAACCTCAGTACGGCAACTGACGGTGAGGGAAACACAACCACATATACGTACGACGGCCTTAACAGATTGACGTCTACTAAGCTGGCAGACGGGAATACTCGTCAATTGGAATACGACGATGCCGGTAATGTAACCAAGTGGACCGACGAGGCGGGTAACTCCATCGGCATGACGTACGATAAGACCAACAACCTAACCTCCATCACCGACCGCGAAGGCAACACGCATCGGACCGAGTACAATGCAGCAGGACTTCCGGAACGGCTCATCGATGCAGAGGGCAACTCGACGACCTTGGCGTACGATGCACTCAAGCGGTTGGCGAGCGGCACCGATCCTGAAGGATACACTGAGCGCTGGACGTACAACAAACTGGGATGGCTCAACTCCTACACCGACCAGCTAAACCGGTCATTCACCATGGGTTACAACGACGAAGGCCTGCCTATCTCTTTTGCGAATCCACTCGGACATACAACAACGGTGGCGCGGGATGCTGTCGGGCATACGATAGGTGTCACTACCCCGCTTGGACTAACAACGACTTACAGCCGGGATGAATTGGGCAGACTTACTAAGGTCGAGTCCCCGATGGGCAAACAAGTGCAGTATGGCCGAAACCTCAATGGCTGGGTGACCTCCATCAACCTCCCCCAACCCGGAATCTCTTACGGGTACACGTACAACGATGCGGGAGATGTAACCAGCGCGACTGACGGTTTGGGCAGTGCCTGGACGTATGAGTACAACGACAATGGCAATCTTATCGGGTACACGGGTCCCACAGGCAATCGTATCGCTTTCGAATATGACCTCAGGCAAAGGCGGACCACAACCACGTATCCGGGTGGACTTGGAACGCTGACCAACAGCTACTCTGCGACAGGTCTTCCCATTGAAACCGCATATTCCGATGGCGATACGTGGAATTCCACCTACGACAAAGACGGTCGGTTGTTGACCACGAAGGGCGTCTCCAATCTGTACGATAAAAACGGAAGAATCATCTCGAGCAATGGTGTGGCCATGAACCGGGATAGAAACGGCCGGATATTCTCCACACTCATCGACGGTAAGTATACCGATTACAAGTATGATGGAGCGGGCAACCTTCTGGAAGTGAAAGACTGGACGGACGGCGTCACCACGTTTGTGTACGACGCCGCACACCGGCTGTATAGCGTCGAGTACCCGAATTCAGTCAAGATGATCATCGGATACGATAACGACAGCCGTAAGACAGGCATTTGGTACGAGAACATCGGCAGCCAGCAAGCCACGCATAGCGAGCAGGTGACATACAACGACGACGGACAGTTTGTTTCGAAGAACCAGTACTTCCCTATCCTTCACAGCGCAATAAACTTCTCACTCTCTACTGCCTATAATCAGGCTTCTCAACGCGATGACGCTACGTATGACGCTCTCGGCAGATTGGAGACTCATTCATCCCTCACGTATGCGTATGCAAACGGTACCGATTTAGTAGAGGTGAATGACACGCAAGGCAATGGGATAAAAAACGAATTCGATGCATTCGGCAACATCGTGAGGATCGCTAACACTCACGACAATGACGAGATTGAGCTGGGTTGGGCATTCTACGAGGGACGTTCATCGGCATATAAAACCACTACTCCAGATGTTACCGGTCTCAACGTGCTCACCCCGGACGGGATTCCGCTCTATCTTAGAGATAGAGATACAGGTTCCAAATTATGGTTCTACCATTCCAATCTCAGCGGCGATCTGCGGTTCACGACGGATGAGAATGCGAACGTGGATGCTACGCGGCTGCTAAGTCCGTACGGCGGATTTATTGGCGATGCAGGCTCCATGCCTGTTGGCTCTCCGAGCGGTCCGGGAGGAAGCATACAGGTCGGCGAATGGCCGATCTTTATACTCGGTTCGACACCAATCGATCACCGGACGTTGCAGCAAATGATCCCGCGAACAGGTCCGCCGCATGGCAACCGGTACTCCGCCGCAGGAGCGGACTTGCTCGGAGGGCGTTCATTGTTCCTCGGTGAGAGTGGTTCGTACCATACGTACGACAATTTTGAAGATATTAGGTTCGCAAGCTCCTCACAGGGTAATAGCAACTCTTATTTCGGACTTGGACCTGGCGCATACTCCAGTTCCAGCAGCAGTTCGTCCGTAGGATATTTCGACATAGCCGGAGCGAGATTCAAGGGGTGGAAAACCGGTATCGACCTCGGATTTAGTTCGTTCAATGAATCCGCGCAGGGCGGCCAGCCGCTTTCAAAAGTGGATTATTCAAGCGACCGGGATCCTTCCTTTGCTGGTGCCGGAGATGCATATCTCTCGGATTTCTCAACGTCTTTGGGATCTAATAAAGCAGAATTTGGCGGTAGTACGGGTTTAGTCATCAATGCAGTGACCAAGAGTCGCATTAAGGCATCTCCAGTAAATCGCTACTTGGACTCGGAGCAGTGGCGCTATGATGAGCCGTTCCAGGTTGACCTGCGAACAGCATATCATCCGGAACTAGGCCCACCGGATGCAGAAATTAGTCAAAATGTGTTCAACGTTTTCAACTCATCCACTATACTCGATAGCCGTAGTAGCGCCAATTCTTCATTGTTTGGTTCACCCGTCGAAGTACTTGGGCCCCGGAACATCAGATTTGGAGGAAGACCGCGATTCTAACCCCTACGTCTGGATCACACCGGGGTTGAATTTGGGTATGTTGGGATTGGTGTTCGCCACCTGGATGGAGTGTGAGATCACATCGCGCGTATCGATCGGATTGATGATGGCATCAACCCACAGCCGCGCGGCTGCGTAGTACGGACTGAGCTGCCCTGCGTAGCGGTCTTGAATCGACTTGAGCATCTCCTGCTGCTTTTCCTCGGTAATCTGCTCGCCACCCTTCTTCATTCTGCCCAGTTGAATATCGAGCAGCGTTTTGCTTGCCTGCTCTCCGCCCATCACGGCAATCTGCGCTGTATGCCAGGCGAAGATAAATCGCGGGTCGTAGGCTTTGCCGCACATCGCGTAGTTACCCGCACCGTAGCTGTTTCCCACGATGAATGTGATCTTCGGTACTGTGGAATTGGAGACAGCATTCACCATCTTTGCGCCGTCCTTGATAATGCCGCCGTGTTCGGAACGGCTTCCTACCATGAACCCGGTCACATCCTGGAAGAATACCAGCGGAATCTTCTTTTGGTTGCAGTTCATGATAAACCGTGCTGCCTTATCGGCGCTGTCGGAATAAATCACTCCGCCGATCTGCATCTCACCGCTGCCGCTCTTGGTGATTGTCCGCTGGTTTGCGACAATCCCGACAGCCCAGCCGTCGATTCGTGCATACGCGCAGATGATGGTTTTCCCGTAGTCGGCTTTGTACTCCACGAACTCCCCATCGTCGACGATGCCTTCGAGGAGATCGTGGGTATCGTACGGGCGATTTCTGTCTTTGGGAAGTATGCCGAGAAGGTCTTCCGCCTTTCGTTTTGGCGCCTTTGCCTCGATGCGGTCGAACCCTGCCTTCGGTTCATGGCCGAGCTTCGAGACGATATCCCTGATTGTCGCCAGGCAGGTCGGATCGTCGGGCATCTTGTAGTCGGTCACACCGCTGATCTCGGAATGCACCTTGGCGCCGCCAAGCTGCTCGTTATCGATATTCTCGCCGATTGCTGCCTTCACCAGATGCGCTCCCGCAAGGAACACCGAGCCGGTGCCCTCTACGATCATCGCCTCATCGCTCATGATGGGGAGATACGCGCCGCCCGCAACGCAGAATCCCATAATCGCGGCGATCTGCGGGATACCTTCGGCAGACATGATGGCGTTGTTTCTGAAGATGCGCCCGAAATGCTCCTTATCGGGGAATATCTCATCCTGCATCGGAAGAAACACGCCCGCGGAATCAACCAGGTAGATGATAGGGATGCGATTCTCCATCGCTATCTCCTGAGCACGAAGGTTTTTCTTTGCGGTGATCGGGAACCACGCGCCTGCTTTCACGGTCGCATCGTTCGCAACGACCATGCATTCCCTACCGGCGATCTTCCCGATGCCGGCAACGGTACCCGCGCTCGGCGCTCCCCCGTACTCCTTGTACATCTCATGCCCGGTAAACAGCCCGATTTCCAGGAACGGCGTGTTTTCGTCCAGCAGAGCCTCGATTCTCTCGCGGGCGGTCATCTTCCCGCGCGACTTATGCTTCTCTATAGCCTTTTCCCCGCCGCCCAACATGGTGGTTTGTATCCTTGCATCAAGGATACGCAATTGGTTCGCGTGGTAGTCCTGGTTTTCCGAGAATTGTTGCTCTGCGCGGGAGGGTCCGTTGTTCGCCATGATAGTTGCTCTGAATTCGGAATAATGAGATTCGGAAAGATACACCACTGAGCACGTTCGGACAAAGATGACGGATGTGATACGAATCATCTGGAAACACCGTGCATCCTACAAGTGTTAATTCGTTCGAGAGCCTGCAGTTTCATAACTTACAGGCTGTAGCAATTTGCTGATTGCGATTGATTCAGGCGCACAGCCACCACATATAGATCGAGCGCGAACGTATGCCTCCTCTTCTCCAAGTACAGAACCTGACCACGGTGTTTTTCACCGAGGACGGTGTTGCTCCGGCTGTACAGGATCTCGGCTTCAGCGTCGATCGTGGAGAGGTGCTCGGCTTAGTCGGTGAGTCAGGCTGCGGGAAGACGGTCACATCGCTTTCCATCATGCGTCTTATCCGGAAGCCTGGGAAAATCATCAAGGGAGAGATTCTCTTCGAAGGCGAGAACCTGCTGGACTACACCGATGATGCGATGCGGCAAATTCGCGGGAAAAAGATTGCGATGGTGTTCCAGGAACCCATGACATCGCTGAACCCGGTGTTTACCATCGGTAGCCAAATGGAGGAAGTCCTGCGCGAGCATCTTGCCTTCAACAAGAAAGAAGCGAGAGAACGGATTACCGAACTCCTGCATCTGGTAGGCATCCCGGATCCCGACCGTGTACGCAGATGCTATCCACACGAGCTTTCGGGCGGTATGCGGCAGCGGGCGTTGATCGCCATGGGACTTGCCTGCGCGCCTTCCCTGCTCATCGCTGATGAGCCAACAACTGCGCTCGACGTGACTATTCAAACACAGATCCTGAAGCTGCTGAAGCGTCTGGCCACAGAGCTTGGCATGGGGATCATCTTCATCACGCACGATTTAGGCGTTGTGGCTGAGATCTGCGACCGGGTAGCGGTGATGTACGCATCCGAAATTGCCGAATACGCAAACCGGGACGATATATTCTCCGAGCCGAAACATCCGTACACGCTCGGTTTGCTGCAATCGCTGCCGTATTACCATGTACCGGGCGAAACGCTGCGCGTCCTACCCGGTCAGGTGCCGAAACCAACGAACTACCCGCAAGGCTGCCATTTTGCTTCCAGGTGTAACTTTGCGACCGAAAAATGTGTCAATCACCATCCTCCCTTCGAGGAAGTGGCGGATCGCCACTTTACCGCGTGCTGGCACTGGGATGAACTCCCGGTTTCCCCTAACATGATTGACGATGTAAGTTCTTGAAATACAGATATACCAATAGATAGAACCGTAACCGTTGTGGAACCTTTAGGTTGCACATCTCGGTATTACTATAGAGATAACCACATTTGCTTGATTGATTGAGACGTACATGAACCGCTTTTTCGCAATCCTCTTTGCAACAACATTTCTGACCGTAAGTGCATTCGGTCAGCATCATGATCACGATGAAGGAGACGCCAGGGTCTATCTTCCGGAAGAACTCGCGCACGAGGCGCCGGTTGTCGTTGCCTCCGCGTTGGACCTTCAAACTTCCCCAACCGCCCTCGGAAAGTTTTCCGCTGAAAGAAAACAGTGGCAATTCCTCATGAATCCGCTGCGGGAGACCCCGCACCGCGCATGGGGTGAAGGCATCCAGATCGAAGGCTACCGCGATATTCATCTGCTGAACGCACCAACCGCCGCGAACCAGTTCGTCCGCGATAATGCTGACGTACTCAAGGCCGATCCAACGAACCTCCGGATGCTGTATTCCCGCGTCATTGGCGGGAAGGCATATGTCAAGTACCGCCAGCAGTACGAAGGCCTCGATGTCCTGTTCTCGCATGTCGATCTGCGCATTTCGCAGGACGGAAAAGTGATCATGTTCGGCTCAGACTATCACCCTGATGTGAACGTCGATACGAAACCGGCGCTTGGTCTTGCTGCTGCGAAGGAATTCGCGAAAGTAAACCTGAGCACCTTCCCTTCGACCGACAAGGTGGAAAAGGGCGAACTGCTCATTCTGCCGATCAAACGCAGCGATAAGATAGATTACCACCTTGCGTACAATTTTGAAGTGCGAGAAAGCCCCGATCTGCTCTGGGATACGTACGTGGACGCACATAACGGCGAGATTCTGTGGCGCAGAAACGTCGCAATGCACGCTCACGATGACGAGTCGCTTCCAGTGAACGCCCAGGCGAACATCGTGAACGGCCGGATTATGATACGCGTGTATCCTGCCTCTCCATTCGATGAACTCGAAGACCGCCCGGCGCCGCACATGCGCCTTCGCATTCTCGGTCAGACGATATACACGGACGAGGACGGCCGTTTCACCGTTGATCTCGGAAGCGAGACCTCCGCAACCGGCGTCATCCGTATGGACGGCAGATATGCCGAAGTCACAAAGCCGAATGGCACAGGAAACGCAGCTTCTACAATCGATCTCCAGGTCGGCCAGGAAGCGAACTTCCTTTGGGAAGAAAGCAACTCCTCTGCCTCCGAGCGCAACGGGTATTATCACACAACCGTTATCAGCCGCTGGATCCGCGCAATCGATCCTTCCGAGAACCTGGAAATACTCGATGAGCCGATGGAAGTCAACATTGATATCACCAGCAGTTCCTGTAATGCGTTTTGGAACGGCAGATCGATCAATTTCTTCGAGCGTTCGACAACCTGCCGCAACTCCGCCGAGCTTCCGTCCGTTATCTACCACGAGTTCGGACACGGCATCAATACCTATCTCTATACCTCGCTTATCGGCCGCAGAACCATCAACGGTGCGATGGAAGAAGGAAACGCCGACATCACATCCAACATGATCCTTGATGCTCCGCAGATCGGACTCGGCATGTTTGTCGCTGGCGGGATGCTTCGTAATTCAAACAACAACAACCGCTACCCTGAGAACGTGACCGGCGCCATCCACACCGACGGAATGATTCTTTCCGGCGCTGTATGGGATACGCGCGAGGCAATCGGCCTTGAAACGACAGCACGTCTTGCCCACTATGCAAAGTACGGCACACCCGATCACCAGAACCTCGGTATCGCGCTTGCGGAGTATTTCCTGGAATTCCTCATCGCCGATGACGATGACGGGAATCTTGCGAACGGAACCCCGCATTCGGTCGAGATCGTAGAGGCGTTCCGCAAGCACGGCATCCCTGCATCTGGCATCGAAGTATTCCATGCCGGCTCGCCCGACTACGATAAGGACGTTCTCGAATATCCGATAATGGCTACGGCATCCACGCCGATCTCGAAGGAAGATCAGATCGCGCTTGGTATTACCGCCATGAACATCATCTACTCGAACCGCCCGGGCATGTTGACGCCGGATACCCTCGCGATGTCCAAGGTGGATAATCCGGCACTTCCGCCGAACGTGTATCAGTTTGAAGGTGCGATTCCGAAGCAGCCGGTTGGTTCCTTCGTACGCTACTATTTCGAGGTGTTCGAAGAGTACGGCTCATCGACGGTTTCTCCCTCCAGCGATCCCGACGGAGCATATATGTTCCTGGTAGGTTTCGAGAGTAAGATATTCAATAAGTTCGAATCTGGAGCCTCGGACTGGACCGTGACCGGCAACGCAGGCACCGGCGAATGGGTGCTCGAAGAGCCTGTCGGTACATGGAATCCGCAAGGCGGCTCACCGCCGGAAACCCCGTACGTCCAGCCGGAATACGATCATTCCCCTGCCCCGACAGATAGTATCTGCTGGGTGACCGGCAACAACCCGCCGGGAACAGACGTGAACCGAATCCTCGGTGCGAACGATATCGATGACGGATCGACCATCCTCACATCGCCGGAATACGATCTTACGGACTTCAACGATCCGTACCTGCGCTACTACAGATGGTACACAAACGAAGCCGGCGACGAGCCGAACCAGGACTTCTGGGAAGTACTCATCTCCGAGGACGGCGGGCAGAACTGGCGGCATCTCGAACGCACGCGTTCTTCGCTGGCGCAGTGGACCTCGTTCATATTCCGTGTGAAGGATGAAGTCGAAGACCTCAGCCGCGTGCGGGTGCGCTTTATCGCCTCCGATGATGCCCCTGGATCTTTGGTGGAAGCCGCAGTTGATGATTTCGAGTTCCTCGATCTTCAGCAGTCATCTGTGGACGTTTCCCCGACGCCTGTTGCATCGGAATACGCACTCGAGCAGAATTACCCGAACCCGTTCAATCCGAGCACACGGATCGATTACGCTGTTCCCTCGCAGGAACGAGTCGTACTGAAGGTCTATGACATGCTCGGAAATGAGATCGCCACGCTTGTAGATCGCGAACTCAGGGCAGGAAGATACACGGCAGATTTCAGCGCGGCTGATATTCCCAGCGGCGTGTATATCTACCGATTGATAACCAGCAGCACAACTCTCAGCAGAAAGATGGTTATCGCACGGTAACAGCCGATAGCATCACGACGATTACAAAAAAACGGGCGCGGAAAGCGCCCGTTTTCATTTCTGACGGTGTGCTGATTTACACTTTCAACGCAAGGACGAAATCGCTCGCCAGCATTTCGTCGCATTCGAAGATGGTTTTCTTCACGAAGGCCTGACTTTCTTTGTTCAGACGGCCTTCAGCCAGCGCTGCGAATTTGTTATCGAGATCGCTCTCCGTCATGGGCTCTCTCGGATCGCCCTTGGGATATTCCAGATATTCGGAAAACTCTTTTCCATCGACGGTTCTCACGGTGACTTTCGAGGGCTGCTTTGCCGGGAACATCTTTTCGAATTCCTGCGAAGCCTCACCCTTGATCTTTGTGATGACCTCCCAGATACGCGGATCTTTCAGCTTTTCATCGGAAAAGCTTTGCGTCGTGATCTTCCGGTCGACGATGGCGGCGGCTATGCAATAAGGAAGAGAATGATCTGCCGTCTCGCGGCTGTCGGGTTCGTACTTATGCGGATCGAAGAGAATATCGCATGCCCGCGCAATCGTCGTTACCGTCACCTGATCGATCTGATCGTACGAGATATCGTTGTTCGTGACGACCTTGAGCGTGGCGGTGATATGCGTGTGTGTCAGCGCTTCGGTCGGGAATGCCTTCATGCTGCACTCGAGGATCTTGTACTTCTCACCGAGTCCGCCGATAAGCTTGTCAGTATCCCAGTCAGGCCCGTACACATCCATGAAGCCCTCTTTTCCTTCGAAGACGGCTTCCGTGCCGCTATAGCCTTTCTTTGCCATGAGAGCAGCGAATACGCCTGTCTGCACAGCCATAGGATCGACCGTGTTCTTCATCATGGTCAGTCTGCCTGCAGTCGGGCAGCCGATGGTGTGATTATGTGAGCCGTTGATGCCGATTGCATTCACCATTTGATCGACGGTGAGGCCGAGAATCTTGCCCGCAACAATCGGCGAAACAAACTGTGTCAGCGTGGCGTGATGCCATTTTCTTTCCCGGACGCCCGGAACGGCGAATTCGCATAGACGCTGCTCGAACTCGTACGCCAGCACGATAGCGGTAATGACTTCCTTCATCGATGCGCCGACAAGTTCCGCTGCGGCAAGTGCCGCCGGAATGATGTCGCTCGGATGAGAAGGATCTTCCTTCCAGTAAATATCGTTGAAATCCAATGCGCGAATCATTAGCGAATTCACCAGCGTTGCGTTGACCGCGGGCATTTTCGTTCCGAATCCGATGAGGGTGGCTTCTTCCTTCCCGCCCATCTCCTCGTAGATTTCCCGGATGATCGTCACGTCCTTCGTTGCCATAGCACCGTAGGCGCAGCCGATGGAATCGTAGAGATAGCGCTTTACTTCGTGAACGACTTCCTTCGGAAGGTCCTCGTACTTCAAGTTAACGGCAAATTCTGCGATCTGCCGTGAAAGTGTTTTTTCCATAGATGTCAGTTTATTTGTGTGCGTGAGATATGAATATTCAGAGGGTATAGCATTGCCGTGAACCGAACAACTCCGGCTCCGGTGTAATCGCGATGATGAGTCGGGCGCCGGGCTATGACAGCTCTTCGTCGATGAGCGGGATTCCCTTCTGCATCGACTTGACTTTGATAAGCTGCTTCAGACTTGCGATCTGTCCGTACGCCAGGTAGTAGAACGTGATATACCGCTTCGCACCTTTGACCATCCGCAGTTCCATGTAGTACCTGTGGATATCGATCGACCTGATATCCTTCCAGTGTACATTGGTCCTGGCGAACAGAGCCGTCCGCTGTTTGATTGCGTCGTCGGTGATATCGATACATGAATCGGGTCGCAGTGGTGAGATGAGAAATGGCACAAGCACCAGAATAAGCGATGCTAGAAAAATCATGCCCATCACGCTCTGCGGGATGATGTACACGATGTACAATCCCATTGCCATCAGATACAGAAACAGTGCTGAGTATCCGAACAGCCGCAGGTTCAATTCCGATTCGCGGAATCGAATGAACGTCATGGTCGCTCCTTCGCGTGAATAAGGGGATACCGCGAATATAGATACTCATCGCACCAAACTCAAGTGGCCGGTCAGCGTAACGACTTTCGGATCCACTCTTCCAGGCCGCCGGAAACAATGATCTCCTGCGCGGGTTTACCGAGCGGCGAGAAGCCGAAGGTCTTCCCTTCGTACTGGATAGTGGAATCCTCAAAGGAAACATCTACGACAAGTTCCGAGCGCTGCGTGAGAGCAAATTCCCCGAACTTCTCCTTGAGTGCTTCCGTGAACTCGGGCGACTCCAGCACGACGAAGCCGTTATTGATGGCGTTCCGCTGGTATGTCTGACCGACAGAGCCGGCTATCACAAGCTGAATGCCGAAATGCTTCAATGCCGTTGCAGCCTGCTCCCGCGAACTTCCCATCCCGAAATTGTATCCCCCGGCAAGGATGTCGTTTTCCCTCGCTATTGCACGAAAATCGGGATCGTAGTTCTCCATAACCACTTTTGCCTGATCCTTGCCGGTCATATCATCGTTGTAGGTGTACTTGCCGGGATAGATTCCGTCGGTGTTCATATTATCCTGATAGCAGAACACGAGCGGTCCCAGCACGTGATCGGGGAAACCCGGCACGAGATCCGTTTTCTTCGGCGCGCCTTTTTCCGTCGCTACCGTTTCAAGTGTTGCCTTGGCGCCGCCGGAGCTGAGCGCGTCGGGTAGCGCGATGTACCCTACTGCAGCGGAGGCTGCCACCACAGCAGGACTTCCGAGATAGGCCTGTGCATCGGGGGAGCCCATCCTGCCTTTGAAATTACGGTTCGTTGCAGATATACCGATCTCGCCCTCTTTCAGCAGTCCTGCACCAAGTCCGATGCACGGACCGCAGCCGGCTGGCAGCGGCTTCGCGCCGGCATCAAGCAGCGTTTGCCAGTAGCCGAGCCTTTCGCTCTCCTTCTGCACCTCGCTGGATGCAGCAGCAATGTAGAACTCCACGCCGTCAGCAACCTTCCTGCCCTGGATAGCCTGCGCCGCCTCGGCGATATCATCAAGCCTGCTATTGACGCAGGATACGAGGTACGCTTTCTGTATTGGAATACGCTCTTTCGAAAGGTTCGCGACAGTGGAGGACTTTTTCACGGAGTTCGGACCAGAAACGCAAGGCTCTACGGTCGAAAGATCGAGAATCAGATGCTTCGCATACTGTGCGTTTTCATCTGCGTTCAAGCGCTCCTTGTTCGCGATCAGGTCGTCGACACGGGAATCGCGCACGCGGGGATGCGTTCCGTCGCCGTCCTCATCGGATGGCACGCCTTCAAGACCGCGCTCGACGATGAATTTCACGCGTTCGATCAGCCAATCAATAGCCACATCGTCCACTGGGAAGAGTCCCGTCAATGCGCCCCATTCCGTCGTCATATTTGCAATCGTCAGGCGCTCGTTCAAGCCCAGGGATGCGACCCCGTCGCCGACAAACTCAACGGCGTGATTGAGAACCTCGTCGTTATTGAATATCCCGCACAGGGTGACGATGACGTCTTTCCCTGTCACACCCTTGCGGAGCGAGCCTGTGAGTTCGACCTTTGCAACAGGCGGAACCTGCCACCAGGTTTTTCCTGTGGCCCAGATAGCCGCAGCATCCGTTCTGACAACCGGTGTGCCGAGGCATCCCATGCCGCCGTACATATTGCTATGGCTATCGCTGGCAACGACCATCGTACCGGGCCAGGCGTAACCTTCTTCGCACATTATCTGATGCCCGATCCCTCTGCCGGCGGG
>PABJ01000072.1 GCA_002699105.1 Ectothiorhodospiraceae bacterium
AGATCTATAACGTAAGCCCGAGATGGCTAAGGCGCGGCCTCGGGGATATGTTCATGCCCGACTTGGGCTCCGTCTTCGGCGCCGACCAGCTCGTGGAGGTGAAGATATGGGAGCTCGCCGGCGCCGGCAACCCGCTCGCCTCGCCCGAAGCCGACCCTATAGAGAAGATAACCCTCCCCTCGCGCATAGTCCGGAAGTTCACGAACGGCTTCCGCGTCGAGGGCGACAGCATGTACCCGACGATAGTCAACGGGGCGTACGTCGGCTTCGACCCCGACGACAAAAAGGTCGTCAGTAACGGCATCTACTGCCTCCACCTTCCCTACGAGGGCTACGTCGTCAAGCGCCTAGAGATTAAGCCCAACGAGGTGATCGTCAAGAGCGACAATAAAATGGTGGGCGACTATTCCGTCTCAGTCGGCGACATGGACCCGAACCTCATCGTCGGCCGCGTAAGGTGGGTTTTCCAGAATGTGTGACGGACTGCGCCTGCAGACAATCGACGTAGCAAAGCCAGAGGTTACGGAACGATCGTGCAGACGGCGGATATGACAGAGTAGTCGCTCCGTCGGGAAACACAGGATAATTAAGGATGAAAATAGAGCTCAAAATTGCGATAGCCGCAGCATTCATTCTCGCACTGATATATACGGCGGATAAATATTTCGAGAAGCAGAAAGTATACGAGTACGACTTTCGCAAGACGCGGTGGGGTATGACCATTGACGAGGTGAAGGCCACAGAGGACGCAGAACCATCATGGGAATTCAGTAGCGGGAATTTCCATGTCCTGAGGTACGACGTAGTCATGGCAGACATGAATGCGACATGTTCTTACGATTTTATGTACGGGAAATTATGGAGTGCGGGATATTCTTTTGATACAGAGCATAAGGACAAAAATCTCTACATAGCGGATTATGAGAAGATAAAAGCGCTATTGAGCAAAGAGTACGGCCAGCCCGACAAGGATTACCATGTATGGAAGAACGATCTATATAAAGACAATCCGGAGGCCTATGGGACAGCTATATCCCTTGACCATTTGACGCTATTCACTTACTGGAATAAGCGGTCTACTACTATAGGTTTGATGTTATCCGGCCACAATTCGAAGGCGGGCGTGTCTGTACACTTCACCCCGACTAATGTGGATTTTCTCAGTGGCGGCAAACAGGCGATGGAATCGGCATCGGAAGGGGACAATGAATAATAACGTCAATACATATGGGGGACAATCACCTTTTCAGGCACCGAATGCGGCGGCGACAGCTGTCGCCGAAAAGACCGAAGAGGTAAGCCAGGTTCAGCCATTCATCAGATTCTTTGCCAGATTCTTGGATTACATACTCTACGGCACGATCCTGCAAGCAGTATTGACTATAATAGGTATCGATATTTATGCATGGGCGGTTTATGACAGGTTTATCGACATAATATGGAGCATATGTATAACCTTCACGTGGATATTCTTTGAAGCGTTCTTTTTATCCAGATACGGAAAGACACTCGGAAAACACCTTATAAAAACGAAGGTAGTCGATTCCGAGGGCCATCTGCTCTCTTACAGGGCCGCGCTCGAGCGGAGCTTCGACGTTTTTCTCCTAGGCATGTGTGGGGGCATACCGGTTTTGGAATGGGTGACTATGAGCTTCGGATATTACAAGCTGAAACGCGATGGGATAACAGTATGGGACAAACGAGGCGGCTTCCATGTCGTACATACAAAGTTTAACCCTGCTTTCGTCTACGTAATTGTGTGCCTTTACGTTCTGGTATTGATGTATTACGGATTGAGGGCATTAAGTGCATATATGAGATTAGGTTATTGATAATAAAAGCAGCAAGGGCTCCACTCAACTCAAAAACCCTCATGCCGAACCATGGCCCGGACTCGATCCGGGATCGATTAAGCATCTCGTTTTAGCGTGTGGGGAATTTAGAAATTCGAACGAAAGGAGATTGCCCGACAAATTTAACTTTTTAATGCATAGATAGTATTCTATTTTAATTATTACATCCGGGGGGATATTCGATGCAGGAAAGATACACATTCATTGCGATAGCTTTGTTTGGCCTTCTCACAGCCGCCGCCGCGGCGCAGGACCAGGACGGCTACGACTTCCGAAAGACGAAATGGGGAATGACGCCCGCGCAGGTGAAGGCATCCGAGAGCACGAGTCCAATAGAAGAAGGGCCCTCGGGGCAATTCGACTTGATGATTATATACTCCGGAAATGTCGCCAACTTACAGACTCTCTACAGCTACCACTTCATAAATAACAAGCTGGTATCCACCTTCTATAATTTTCGGGAGTCTTATGTTAATGACAACATGTATCTGGAAGACTATCTTAAGATTAAGGAAATCCTGACGCGTAAATACGGCCCACCTTCCAAGGACAATACTGTCTGGAGCAACGATCTGTACAAAGGCGATCCCCAGAACTACGGGACCGCTGTATCAGTAGGACATCTGGCTTTTCAATCCGACTGGCAAACGCCTAGAACAGATATAAGACTCACACTCAAAGGGGAAAATTTCAAAACGGGAATGGGCGTAATATACGTAGACAGGAAGTCGAAAGCACTTATAGAATCCTCCAAGCAGAAATCGGAGGAAGAGAATTTTTAACCGCCCGGAAGTTATAAACAGACTTCAAAAAGCCTTGGAGACACGTAAATGACAGACAAGAAGCCGCAGCCCAAAACCCTCGACGACGTTCGCACCCTCATCCATACGATCCGCGGGCAGCGCGTCATGCTCGATGCAGACCTCGCCGTACTCTACGGAGTCGAGACGAGGACGCTCAAGCAGGCCGTAAACCGCAACATCGAGCGGTTTCCCGAGGATTTTATGTTCGAGCTGAGCGCGGATGAGCTCGAAAATTGGAGGTCACAAATTGTGATATCCAATCCCGGTGCGAAAATGGGGCTCAGACACGCCCCCTACGCCTTCACCGAACAGGGCGTCGCCATGCTGTCCAGCGTGCTCAGGAGCAAGCGCGCGATAGAGGTGAACATCGCCATCATGCGCGCGTTCGTCCAGATGCGGCATCTTGGCGCGCAGTATAAAGAGCTCGCCGCCCTCGTCGAGAAGATAGACAAAAGGAGCATCAAGAACTCCGGGGACATCGAGCTGATAATAAAGGCGCTCAGGGAGATAATGTCGCCCGAGGCCCCCACCGGCAAACGGAGGATAGGGTTTTAAAATGGGAGGCAGGGCGCAGGAAGGAAAGGATGGATGAGAGACGATAAACACTCCATATATAGAACAGTTCCCTGCACTGTGCTGGCGGTAATCATGGCCCTCGTACTCTCGTCGTGCGGCGGGGATTCGCTCGAAACGACCGTCGAGGAAATGCGTTCCGCCGCCTGTCGGGGCGACGTCCGGGGCTTCATGTCTCACGTGGACACGGAGGCCGTAATCCGCGCCGACAGGAGGAAAGACCTGGCCGTGGACGAGGACGGTGAAGAAGCCCCGTGGCCCGATGGCTTATTAGGGAAGATTATTTCCTACGTATTTCTGGAAATGTATCTGCACGACCTCATTCTACTCCCCGACAAAGACGATATGAAGGCGACGAAAGAGATTCTGGGATCGATCAAGGGCGCAGCCCGGAACCGGCTGGAATCCGAAATCTCGAAAGGCAGGGACAGCGCTTTCTGCCGCTTAGAAATCCAATGGTCGAACGACCTGACCGGCGTGGTGAAAATAGATATCGAGGGCAGGCGCGGCAAAGACACCCTCGAATTCAAGAACTTCCTCGGCGACTGGAGGCTAGTGGATCTCGTCAGCATATCCATATCGGACATGCCCACCGACACGCACGCGGGAGAGCCCGCCGAACCCGAGGGCCCGGCATCCACAGATGTCTCTACGCCCGGGGAGAGATACGCCGCCGAAGAATCCCCGCCCAGCCCGCCGCCTGGCGAGCCCCGCGCGGGCAAAGAAAGCGTGGATGGGGATCACAGCGAAGACATTATATACAAGCCTGGCTACGACTTCCGCAAAACACGCTGGGGCATGACGCCCGAAGAGGTAAAAGCCTCCGAGGACCGTATCCCAATCGACGAATGGACTCCCAGATCCGATCCGGTCACATACTACATATCCTACAAGGGGACCGCAGTGGGACGCGACGTCCTCTACGTATACGAATTCAAAGGCGGCGCGCTTACGTCCGTTTATTGCAAGCTCGATCCTTCGAATGAAGACCCCAAATCCAATCTCGACAATGTAAAGAGGGCATTGGCCGGGCTGACAAATCTCTACGGAACCCCGGACTACGCCGTTGCTACGGAAGACGAAGAAACACTCGAGGCCAAGGATGTGAGAATCATCGCAACATGGAACATGCCGGACACATCAATCAAACTCGCGACCATAGGTGGCAAAAAGTCCCGGGTATTCGTGGTATTCAAGGACGGTGCAAGGAATAATCCGGACGCCCTGCAGAAAAGGGAGGTTAAAAGATGAGGAACAGCTCACAACTTATATATAGGACAGCCTCCTGCGCTATGCTGGTGATTATCATGGCCCTCGCCCTCTCGTCGTGCTCGGGCGGTTCGCCCGAAGAAACCTTCGAGCTCATGCGCCAGGAAGCATGCAAGGGGGACGTCGAAGGCTTTTTTTCATATGTTGACACAGATGCGGTCGCCAGAGACTACAACTGGCAGGTTGCAGACCGTCTAATTCAAGAAAATGAAGACTTGAACCTTATAACAAAATTAACTCTATATACTAATGCGCTGTTAAATATTTATGACATTCTCGAGCTTCCCGACGGCACATACGCCACGCCTAGTTCTGCGGAATTCCTTGATCGACTACTATGGAAGTATTTCAAAGCCGACATAAAAAAAGGTGAGCAAAGTGAGATGTGTTCCATTGAAATCGAAAGCTCAGACATAGAAAACAACAATATAACCTTCAGTTTTAAAGACGAAGATTACAAATGGAAATTCAAAAACGCTGGCAAAAGCTGGAAGCTCGTCTCTGTTAATTATGATGAGATTCATCTGTCTAGAAATCAAACATATCCGAAACACGATTATGAGGCTGTGAACACCGAATCGGGTAAGGAAGTTACGATAACAGAAGCCAAAGAACTCGCAAACCCACGCGGCCCAGCTCCGGAACAGGACGGACAGCCATACGACTTCCGCAAAACCCGCTGGGGGATGAGCCTGTCAGAAGTCAAGTCGAGTGAAGATGCAGATTATGTAGGAGCGGGAACTGTTGGAATGGATGATGAAAAATATGACTCTGCATTAGTCTACGAAGATAAAATAGGCGGCTTGGATGTAACTATTCTATACATTTTTACCAACGAGAAACTCTCGCAAGCGATTTATCAGTTCAAGAGCAGATACTCAGACCCTGATACATACCTGGTTAATTTCAACAAAATGGTCCAAGCCTATAAAAATAAGTATGGAGCACCCTGGGAAGTAAAAGAAGAATGGAAGAATGAAAAGTATAAAAACGATCCCGATAAGGTTGGCCAGGCGCTTTTAGAAGGGCATATCAACTACGCGACCACCTGGCAGACACTCGAAACAGAGATCACAGTGGGACTCAATAAGGGAGAAGATATCTCGTTATACGTTTACTACCTTAGCAAACACTACGATGAAAAGTACGAAAGACTTAAGCGCGAGAGAGAAGCCGAAAAGAAAGAAGAAAAAACTGAAAAGAAAATAGGGGCAAAGGAAATCGAGGAGAAACTCTGAAATGAACAAGCTTGGTAAATCACTTGCATTGTCATGTATCGCAGGACTTCTCCTGATATCCTGCTCTGAAGGCGGCCCTGAAGAAACCTTCGAGCTCATGCGCCAGGAAGCATGCGAGGGGGACGTCGAAGGCTTTTTTTCGTATGTTGATGAGGGCCAGATGAGAAAAAGATTATATGAGTCTTACTTCTCGGATGACGAAAAGTCCGAAGATCCAACTGAAGCAATAGCTCAATACATCGTGAATTTCATCATTTTGCACTTCGGGCAATACATTAATTTAGATTATATGTGGGAATTGGTTCGTGGATTGGTAGTTGAAGACATACAGGCGGGTGAATCCAGTGAATTCTGTACTAACAAACTTATTGGCCCTTATGCAGGCTCTAATAATTTAATAATAGAATCTGCGGATGGAGAAAAATCAATATGGGAATTCAAGAATCAGTGGGGTAAGTGGAAACTGGTTGGGTTTAGCGAATATCCAGAAGATACGGAAGATAATGACAGAATTACCGGTGAGACAGATAAAGCATTAGACCCACGCGGCCCGGCTCCGGAACAGGACGGACAGCCATACGACTTCCGCAAAACCCACTGGGGGATGTCTAAGGAAGAGGTTAAGAAGAATGAAACTGCCGAGTTCGTCGGCGAAACCGATGATGCCCTGATATATAAAGAAAAAATAGGCGGTCTGGATTCAAAACTTGTCTACATGTTCAAGGAGGGGAAATTAAGGAATTCGGCATACAAATTTGAAAATGAGTATTCAGAGGTTGAGGACTATATTAATGATTATGAAAAACTAAAAGATGCGTATACAAAAAAATATGGTGAACCTCACTCCGATGAAGTCAGATGGACAAACGACACGTTTAAAGACGACCCGTCTATGCTTGGACAGGCCTTAATAGAAGGTCATGCTTCATTCGTAACTCAGTGGAGCCTTCCTGAAACCAGCGTCATTTTAAGCCTATATAAAGACGAAGATGAAGATGAGATCAGCTTAATGGCCGCATACAGAGGTTTTAAAATAACTAACGAGAATACTGAGACTCTGGATATAGAATCTGGCGAAATAGAAGAAAAACTCTAGGAACTCTCAAGGGAATATCAATTGAGCAAGCAAATCTGGTACTACGAAAAGGATAATCTGGCAACCGGCCCGATCACAGAAGTAGAGCTTCTGAACCTCGTCGCGGATGGGAGCGTAAAAGAGGACACCCTCGTCTGGGCGCACCCGATGACCGACTGGGCCCTCGCGGCGGAGATCGAGCGGCTTAAGCAGCTCTTCCCGCCGTCGCCACCTCCCCTGCCCCGGTTCAGGCAGCCCCCGCCGCTTCCGGGCGCGGGGCGCGAGACCGACGACGGGCCGGGCGCAAACCCCTTCGCCTCCTCCGTAAATCCCGGCGAGGGCAACCCGACGTTCAAGGCTCCGAGCACGGCCCCCGGCCTGTCCGTTCCAGTCGCCGGTGCGCCGACGCCGCAAGCCTCGGAGACCACCGGCTCCGACCATAGGGTGCTAAGAGCCTTCCTGAGATTCCTGGCCCGCACCATAGACGAAACATTATTCCTCGTATCCATATATGTAGTCGTGATTATCGTTGTCGTCATCATCGGGAGCGAAACGCTGATCACGTTGATATCGCTTTCCCTCGTGCAGTACTTCATGTTTTGCATTCTACTCCTGTCATGGGCCTTCATCGAAGCATGGTTCATAAGCTCGTACGGCCAGACACTCGGCAAAATGATATTCGGCATAAAAGTCGCCGACGCCGAGGGCAGGCTCCTTTCCTATAACGCCGCGCTCAACAGAAGCGTCAACGTCTGGTTCAGAGGACTCGGAATCGGGTTCCCCATCATCACATGGATAACGATGATAGTAGCTTTCGTCAGATATCAGGAAACCGGCACGACCTCGTGGGACAGGGACGGAGACATACTCGTCACACACGGCAACTGGGGCAAATAAGACTGCTTGCAAGGGAGAACACACATGACCGACCGCAAATGGCACTACGAAAAAGACGGCAAATCCGAAGGCCCCGTGACTGACGACACGCTCCACGCGCTCATCGAATCCGGCGAGGTCGGTGCCGACACCCTAGTATGGTCACAGCCCATGAAAGAGTGGGCGAAGGCCGGGGAAACCGAGGAGCTTAAGGGGTATTTCGAGGAAACCCCGCCGCCTCTCCCCGATAGCGTCCGTACCGTCGCTGAGAACGACCCCGCTGTAGACCCCTTCGCCGCTCCAGTGTCCGCTACGCCGAAAGAGGCGCCCGCTCCGGTCGCCGAGCCCCCCGCGTGGAACCCGTACCCGGCCGATAAGCAAGCGCGCGACCCCGAGCGCGACGCCAAAGTCGCGGGGGCGGCTGTCCCCGGAAATGCCAGGCCGCTACGCGCCCTGATGAGGTTCGGCGCACGTGCGATCGACACCTATATATTCCTGATGGTCGCTATCTTCGTTCTTGCATTCATCATGGGATTCATGGCCGGGGACAATCCGTTATTTGCCACTCGTTCACCTGTAACCCAACTGGGAAGCTTCCTGCTTTTCCCCGTTCTTCTGTGCGCATATGCGCTTGTCGAGGCGGTTTTCATAAGCACCTGGGGGAGGACGCTGGGGAAATTCATCTTCGGAATGAAGGTGACTGATGCCAACGGAAATCTCCTTTCCACGGGCGACGCACTCGGGCGGAGCCTGAACGTGTGGATCAAGGGGCTCGGATGCGGTGTGTTATTTATACCACTCATCACCTTTATCTATTCATTCGTCAGCTTTCAGAATCACGGGTCAACCTCGTGGGACAGGGACGGCGGATTCATCGTCGAATACGGGACATGGAAAACGTAATAGCGCATATCGCCTCCACGAGAGAAGACAAACGAAGACGACACAATGACTGAGATATATACCTTATATATCATATATCAATCCAGAGCATCGGCAGAATTTAAGAACAATCCGGAGACGGAGGAATAATACGACATGACCGACCGCAAATGGCACTACGAAAAAGACGGTAAGTCCGAAGGACCCGTGACTGACGACACGCTCCGCGCGCTCATCGAATCCGGCGAGGTCGGGCCACACACACTCGTCTGGGCGCACCCGATGGACGACTGGGCCATCGCGGCGGAAATTGAGCAGCTTAAGCCGCTCTTCCCGACGTCGCCCCCTCCCCTTCCGCAGTTCAGGCAGCCCCCGCCGCTTCCGGGTTCGGGTGGAGGCCGCAATGCCGATTCCGGACAGGGCGCAAATCCCTTCGCCTCCGCCGTAAAACCCGGCGCGGGCGGGCCCGGGGCTAGCCCCGCCGACAGCCCGGCAGCAAGGCAAGGTGCGGAGCCGTACCGAACCGGCGAGCCTGCTCCGCGCGGCGTTCGCTCCGAGCCCACCGCCGCCGTACAAATGCAGTCCGCGTCTTCCGAGGGCGGCGCGTGGAGCAGGTTCGCCGCGAGGACGTTCGACTACTTCCTCGTAGTATCCTACTGGACCCTCATGCTCATGGCCTTCGCGCCCGCCTATCTCACCAACTCCAACGGGCTCATCATAGTTCTTTTCGCCATGTTCTCGTGGGTCTTCATCGAGTCACTACTGCTCTCGATATTCGGTACGACGCCGGGCAAGTATCTCCTCGGCATAAGGCTGGAAAAGTTCGGCGAGAAACGGCCGTCCTTCCCCGACGCCCTCGCGCGCAGCTTCGGCGTCTGGCTCCAGGGCGAAGCCGCAGGTTTACCATTCGTAAACCTCCTCACGTGGTACATGGGCCTTAACCGGCTCACCAAAAAAGGTATGACCGCATGGGACGAAAAATACGGCTTCACCGTAACCTGCGCCAAGTCTGGGGCGTTCGGAATAATAATTTTCGTGCTCCTGCTCGCTTTGATGGCTATATTCCTGATACTGGAGGGACTCGCCTGAGGGCATGTCGTAACACGTATGATCAGCATTCTCGCAGCCATAGAATATTTAAGTTCCCGCATATCGCTCACCACAAGCGAAGATGTCTCTCTTTTCTTCATCTTCGTTTGGTCTATCCTGACGCTCGTCTGCCTGATATATCCGCCCGCGGTGATATTCTGGTCCGGTGAGAAAACGAGGAAGCGCGCCCTCTCGTTTTCGGTCTTCATCTTTTCTCTATTCACTCTCTGCGCGCTACCGGCAACCGGCGTCGCAGTATCCCCGTACGACAGGATCGGCAATCTGTACATGCTGTTTCTAATCCTGGCATTCCCGGCGCTTATCTTTCCCTGGATAGTCACGCCGTGGTCCTCCCGGACGCCGAGGAAATGGGCGGCGGGCGTGTGTGCGTTGTTGGCTATTTTATTTCTCTCGACATATACGTACATGGAACGATACGAGCCCGTCGATCCGCGCTACGCCCTCACCGAAGTGGAATTCGAATCCGCCGGCCCCGAGCGGCAGATAATGTTCGTCGCCGCTTCAGAGCTTAGGGGCCGGATGACCGCCATTAAAGATATATATGTAACCGGCCATCCCTCGGGCGGATACACCGTCAAGGTCAGCCTCGACGAAGACTCGTACGAAATCCCCTTCCTCCAGGATTTCACCTTGTCCGATACGATGACGAACATCTACAAGGCCGTCTATACGAGCGGGCACGACGTGCGCGAGGCCCGGGTATCCGTGTACATCCCTTCCCCTGACGGCGGCGACGAGCTCCTTTGGGAGACGGCGATCGAAAAAAGCGATGCCGGCAGCATCGACTGGAAAGAGCAGTACCCGACCTGCTCGGAGCCGCAGTACGGGCTCGACCTCGACGAATACACGGTCTACAGGAACGAGAAAATGGAGTGAGGTGAAGGCACAATGGTATACATAACACCCCCCTCGGTAATACTATTCACTCTCACATTCCCCGGCAGGGCATAAGGAGCGGACGAACATGAGCGCGAACACAGAGCGAAAAATCTGGCACTACGACAGCGGCAACAGGCCGCGCGGCCCCTACACCGAATCCGAGATCGAAGGGCGGATAGCCGAGGGCGAAATCACCGGGCAGACGCTCGTCTGGGCGCACCCGATGGAAGAATGGCTCCCCGCCACTACGGTCGGGCCGTTCAAG
>PABJ01000073.1 GCA_002699105.1 Ectothiorhodospiraceae bacterium
AGAGGAGAGTCAAGACGAGTTCTCTAAGTTTTCCTTGTGGCATGTGCGAGTCAGAGCGTCCTTCAACGCCATGTCTAAATATGACTTGGTTACATCGGACATGTATGTATCAACACGGTCTTCACCGTGCTTATGTGTTTGGCTCATTGCCATCTCGAATGCTTCAAAATTCATCTTGTTTCTCCCGTTTTTGGTTTCTCAAAAACAAAATATTTATTTTTAATCCACTCAGCTATAGCTTCTGCTTCGTGCCTGTTATTCATAAACTGGGGTGGCTTGTCTTGATAAAATTCTGACAAGTAATAAACAAATTTAAAGCTATCAGCCCCTTGATTAATTGTTGTTTTTTTTGTCGAGCCATGATTTAGCCCAAGCTCGTACATTGTGTCGGCCCTTGCTTTCGCATATTCCACAACATCATCAAGGATTGCATTAATTAATTCCAAGTCTTCAGGGGAAGATGCAAGGCTATAAGCAGCATTGCATATTTTTCTATAAATTGAATCCATCACTTAGCCCTCACAAAGTTAACGTAGTCGCCATAGTCAACATAGTCATATGCAACACCATCAACATAAGCAGTGCCGCAATTACTAAACCCTGGAATGATCTCAAAAGAAATATTTTTTGCGCCAGGGAAAGCAGTAGCAACCAAGCCATTGAAAGTGTTTCCGATATTGTCTGATTTCATAACTCGCTTAATCATTTCTGAATCCTCCCGTTTCGATAAGACAATTATCGTTTATACCCACTTCCCTGTGAAATACCGATTAGGAATAAGAATGTCGCTACTTACGCCTTTCGTTGTAGTAAGCCTTTCTATGTTTAGCGCTACAGAATACCCTGGCCTCAAACTCTGCTTTAGTCTCGCCAGGATTGCGGGTGAATCGCTCGTTACAGTACGGGCAGAACTTCGCAATACTGACTTTAATCGGCTTTTCTGGCGTTATTGGCACAGGGCCAGACGTTGAGTGTTTTGTGTAGTAGAGGCTGGTTTTCATTTTATCGTCAACCTCGGCTTGCCATCTTCAAGCTTAGCGCCTTCAACGTCTTTGCCATTCTTGATAGCAGCCGCGATTGCTTTCTTGTCTGGCGTCTTTGTTACTTTGACATATTCGTCAGACAGCGCATTCTCATCAAATACAACACATACTTGAGATGGCTTTCCCAGTGTTATCTTGAACTCGGGGCATTCAATCTTTGAGATTCCACAGGCTTCCATGTTGTGCCGAAGATAATCACGCATCCATTCGGCTTTGCGTTCCAGTGCTTTCCTGCGGTCCGCTATGCGCTTTTCCGCATCCTTCATTGCATTGATATCGGCTTCAATGTTCTGAGCATAGGCCGCTACATTGCGGCCCTTATCTTGGATTTCACCTGTCAGGCTTTCCAGGGTGTCAGCAATGGTCTGTTCGTCCCATTCATCCTGTTCGGCCAATTTGGTGAACTCGTTATATTGTTCTGATAATTCGTACAGTTTCATGCTTCACCTCAGAATGGCGCATCATCTTCAAAGCCCGGAACATCATCGCTTTTGTTGTTGTCATTCTCGAACACTGAGCACATCACCATATCACCTGCGGGTTTTTTCCCTGCTTTCTGGTCAACAATTCGCTGTTTCATCATGACTCCAGCAAGGTCAATTGCAGGATCAAGTAGAATATACTCGCCGTTGTCGTTCGACATCAAAACCCCAATTGTTGTCCATTGGTTCTTTGTTTCTCCATTTGTGTTTGTGTAGCTTCCGGTCTTTGCCACAATTTTCTTGCTCATGCTGCTTTCTCCGCTTTGTATTTGCCCCACGTATACCGCGTGACGTTGTTTTGATCTTTTGCTCCAACAAAAGACAATTGGTTGTTTTCGTGCTGAATGGTCCACACCCACTGTTTTAGCTTGAACTTGTTAGTAGGCTTTTTGGTTTTTAAATCAACCTCTTCAGGATTGAGATTTACAAAGATGAAAGGATAATCATACAGCTCAATGCCAATTCCAAGATTGAAGCATGCCCGCTTGAATGAGTCAGACGCTTGCCCCTTTTCCTTCTCAGTGTTTGATTCAGTTCCTACATCCTGAACCCAGCACCACTGGCCAATAGTGTCATTCCAGATACCAACAGAGCAGAACAGATTGCCATTGATAACCTCATGCTTACGCTGCCAGCCACCAACCCCGAAGGCTTTGTTTAGCCGGTTCATATCGACCCTGGCGTCTTTGTAGGCAAGGATAATTGCACCGCCTCCTGCCGTTATAGACTGTACTCTGAAATCAATCTCATGAGCTTGTAATGGGGCCTGGAGTATTGCCTGTTTATCGTGCATTGATAATATCCCTCTTTATTTCTTCGATAGAGTCCTGGGCAATCCAGCCGCGAACAACAGAAAAACTGCACTCAGCAGGAATTGGCCTTCCTTCTGCTCGAATCTTTTGGCCGTCAATAAACTCAGATAGGCTAAGATGCTCATGCTCCCACTGCTCTTCTTCCAGTTCTTGCTGCTGTCGCCAATCTGCTCCGCTCACTTCAATTCCTCCCGTAACTGTTCGTAAAAATACCCACGCCTGAACGAATCGCTGCATCCTCGTGGCAGTAGTTCATTGTTTTGTCGGCATATCTGGCCTAGTGTGAATTCTATAGGGTTCATGCTTCTTTAGCCTCGATAATTTCATTAACCCATGCGGCTCTTTCAGCGTCCCAGTCGCCAAATACTTCAGCTGCTTTCTTGTTAATTTCAACCCGGCCCTTGGTAGACCGGCAATACTTCTCAAGCTGATTTTTGCTGTAGAAGTTGGGAGTGAGAGCAAAACCGTGCAATCCTGCTCCAGGCTCATCGTTAGCGCCTATAGCATAAACACTGCACTCCTTCCCTGTTGCAGGGTGCTGGCCTAGATCGCCAATCACGCCGCAATCAAAAAGTTCCGAGATACTTTCAATTCCTGCGGGCACCATTGCCTGTGTGCTCATAAATTTTCCTATCAGTTTTTTAGTTCGCGTTTGACGGCATTGAATATAGCATTCTTCAACTATACCACTTGATTAACAGGTCATTTAGATTGTTTTGGAATAGATGAATCAGTTTTCATAAACGTTTCAAATTCAATAAGGCAGTCTGTACACAATTCAAGATTACTTGTTGTTCCGCCAACAGCCTCACCGCTCCAATCGCGGCCTGTTTTTTCTGCTCTTATTTTTAGATCAATATTTATGCCTTCTTTATTGCACCTATCGCAAAAAACAGTAACCTGCTCTGGTATTACTTTTTTACCCATAACCCTATTCTCCTGTTTCCGGTGGCTTGACGTAAATTTGAAGATAAACCGCTTTATCATTGCTTACATATCGCTCTTGTAGCTTTTCAGCAATTTTATGGCTCCATGCAATATCACAGTCGCAATACTCGCCGCCTTCAATACCAGACAAGATAAGATGACCAAAAGGAACCATTTCGCCAGCATCACCAGAATGTCCCATCAGTGTGCGCCATTGATTTTTATAAAGTGCTACCCTGTATAGGTTGCACGCAGCGCTAGAGCACTTATAGAAATGCTGAGCCGTTTCACATCGCTCCGGCTCGCTCCCGCACAGCCTGCACTTAGGTAAATCAGTCATAATCTTTCTCCATATTCTTAATCTGATTCGATTGCCAGCAATTCCTGCTTCTTGCCCATAAGCTGATTAATGCGCATTTCCAGCTCTGCTTTGGTAGCTTCGATTTGCTTATCAATGGCGTCAATTTCATCCTGTCGCGTGTCGCGGAATTCAACGTCAACTTCGCACTGACCTAGGTATAGCCACTGGCCTACCATTGCCTCTATGAGGTCGTCTACACTTTCGTAATAATCTGGAACACTGCTAACAATCATGTTTCCATGTCCGAGACTTTTAAAAAAACAAATTGCACCTTTATAGCCTTTCATTCTATGTCCTCTCGTAAGTTGTTACTGGCACTTCATCAGGATACATAAGCTGCACTCCTGACTCTGCCCAGTGTTCTTTCATTGCTTCCAGGTATTGATTGAGCTGTGATTTGCTCATTAAGCTGGTTACTGGAAACTGTTTCATTAGCCTTAGTTTTTCTTCGTAGTTGAACCGATACTTAACCAGTGCGTCATAGTCCTGCCTGAAATCATCCTCTTCAGCACGCAGGATAGGAACGCCACACAGAAGCTTTGACAGGCATTTAGCATCAAGTGGCGTTATGTCGAGTTCAGCCGCTATCTGGCCGTACCAAGCGTGTGACAGGGCATTCTGATTCAGGCTCCGGTTATCACGCTCTTTGATGATTACCTGATACACTTTAGTTTCATCTATACGCTGCAATACAGGCCAGATAGTAGACTGTAGGTATTTGCCTAGCACAAACTGTTCAAGCTTCATTGCGCTGCCTTTCGCGTTCTTTTTTTAGTGCTTTAAGAATGTAAAGTCGCTCAATCTCATTAAGGCTATATGATTTAGCCCTCATGAACGCCTCTCTAGCCTCGTCAATCAATTCATCCAAAGTCTTCATATCATTCCTTTCCTGTTGGCGTAGCCGGATATTTTTCAATCGTCATAAAAATAAAATCACGGTTTTCTTTCCACCACTCAAGAGCGCCACGATCCATATTTGAAATAGCATCGTCATCAAATGACTGCCACTCACTTATTAAGTGACGCTCACAACCAATCTGCAAAACATCTTGCGTGTAAGTTATTGCGTATTTTTCCGAAACGGATATTGAGCGTATTTGTTCTCTGTTGCCAACTGTGCCCCACAGGTTGGCCCCACTAAGGTCGGCCCCACTAAGGTTGGCCCAACGAAGGTCGGCCCCACTAAGGTTGGCCCCACTAAGGTCGGCATCACTAAGGTTGGCATCACTAAGGTCGGCCCCACTAAGGTCGGCATCACTAAGGTCGGCCCTACGAAGGTTGGCCCCACTAAGGTTGGCATCACTAAGGTCGGCCCTACGAAGGTTGGCCCAACGAAGGTTGGCATCACTAAGGTCGGCCCCACGAAGGTCGGCCCAATTTCCGCCATTACCATAAAGCCATTCTTTGTGTTTGTTTAGAATCTCGTTAAGTTGCTCTTGCGTATATTTCATATCATTCCTCCATAAGACAGACACAAGTATACCGCCATTAGTAAATATATCAACTATTAATTTGACCATATCCGGTATTGTGTTAGTATAGAACAAAACAACGAGGTGAAACATGATTGGCAGAGAACTGAAGAAAGAACGGGTAAAACAGAAGGCAACACTAAAACAGGTGGCTGAGTCTTGCGGTACATCTATAGCGAGGATTCATGAGACGGAGAACGAGAAGACCGAACCATCATTGAATCTGGCTATCAGGATTTGCGATGCTTTAGGTGTAAAGCTATCAACAATATTACGGAGGGCTGGGAAGTGAGCATATTCTGCAAACACAAATGGTCTTTAATGTCTGAGACTACTACAAAAAGTGCAGTCGAAATCATGAGAGGTTGCGGTATAACAGAAGCTAAAGGAGTGCATAATATAACCGGAAGAAAATTTATCCAGTTGGTTCAGTGTGATAAGTGTGGGAAATTGAAGCGATTTGTGGAGGAGCTATGAAAACCGAACTACAGCAAGCAATACAAGACCTTGAATCACAACTGGCAGAGCTAAAGGCTAAAGCTGAAGAGATTGAGCAGGAAGAGTGGTGGGAGGCTCCTGATTTCTTCGAAGGCGAATGTGTACCAGTGGAGCTGAACAAGTATTTAGAGTTTCAGCGTAACCTGTGGTGCCTTGCCAAAGAGCTTAACGGTGATTGGGTGCCTGATTAGAGTGATGATACTTTTAAGTATTTTGTTACTTACGATCATGTAGGAAAAATCTTTTCTGAAGATTGTTGGTCGCCATCTCAGAATGCAGGAGCTATTTTCTCCCCAGACGCAATAGAAAAAGCACTGCACATAATGAACACACAGAAATGGTACGAGAGGTTTTTGAAATGAAACAGTATTTATGCTTAAAGCCTTCTAAGGTTTATGAGGTAGGAAAACTGTACAAGCATGATAATCATGGAGTTGGTCTCGGTGGCCCAGTTTCCGAGAGTGGTGCAATAATTATATCGTGGAAGTCAAAATTTAAAGAAGTCGAAACCTTCATCAAGGATGACGTAACATGGATTCGTCACGATGGCGGTGATTGTCCGGTGCCTGGTGGGTGGAAAGTAGAATTTTCCCATGAATTTGGAGGCCATGTTTTCGGTCGTGGCGGCCTGCTCGCTCGTTTGTTTTGTTGGGGGCCGATTGTTGCTTACCGCATCATTTCCACTGGCGAGCCAGAAGAAAGCGGTGCAGGTGGCGGTATTGAATTGGGAGACAAGGACGAATCCGAGATAAACGACACAAAAGAAAACCTGTCATTAATGGATACCTTGACTCAGAACCAGCGTGATTATATCACACGCAAAGAGCTGGAGCAGGCTGAAAAACAGCAAGCTCAGGAGCAAGAAAAGGCTGATGAAATCGAGCACAAACAGCAACAGTCCAATGATTTGGTCAGGGCAAATGGAGTGTTTAATGATCGTTAACTATAGCGGAATCCTGAAACCAAACATTAATTGGTATAACGGGGTTTCAAGCGGAAGGTCTATAGGCTGGTTTTCAGGTGGAGCCGCAAGCGCTGTGGCGTGTTACCTTGCTTTGCAGGAGCTTGACGATGTGTTTCTTGCGTTCACCGATACACATATCGAAAGCGATGATACATACAGGTTTTTATCTGATTTTGAGGGCGCTTTAGGCGTCAAGGTTCATCACTTTTGTTCGGATAAATTTAACGAACCAGAAGATGTGTGGCGAGAATACAACGGCCTTAACTTTGCTCATGGTGCGCCATGCTCTACCTATCTAAAAAGAGAGGTGAGAATTAAACAGGTGCAAGACCTAGACAATGATTACTGTCAGATATTTGGGTTTGATTTCAGTAAAAGGGAAATAAACCGAGCTATAAACATGGTGAAGAATCACGCTGAGACTAATCCAAGGTTCCCGCTTATTGAGCGCGAATACGATAGGGGCAAGATATTTTCAACCTTAAAATACCTTGGGATAAAACCGCCAATAGCATATATCCACTTTGATAATAATAACTGCCTTGGTCCGGAGTCATCACCAAAGGGTGGTTGCGTTCAGGGTGGGGTAGGGTACTGGCAGAAGATGCGCGAAGTGTACCCGCACAAGTTTGACTACATGGCCAACATTGAACACGAGCTGTCAAAGGAAAAAGGCGAACCAGTCACAATCTGTAAAGATCAGAGAGAGGCAACAAAAGGAAGCAAGCTGTTTCTTAAGTTTAATCCTGGATTTCCGGATGTTGGAACCATTGACGAAATTAAAGGCAGGCAGCCAGATGGATATTTTGAGTGCAATGGGTTCTGTGGAACTCTTGACATGTTTGATAATGAACTTGAATTCTAATAGCCTGGATAGGGCAAATGGAGTGATGAAATGATTAAGTTTCTAGTGTTAATTTTGGCCTTTGCTGGAGCAGTGCATAGCCACTACGAAGCATATATTCCTGCTTCAATATGCTTTGCTGGCGCTGTTCATTCTTACGCTTTATGGGAAATATTCGGGAGAAAGAAATGATAGCAGCAAAGATATGCATAAGTGTGTTGATTGTGTGCCTTGTGGCTGGCTGTGCAAAGTTTACGGAAGCAGATCAGGTTAACAAGGCAATTGAGCTATGCTCAACCAATTATGGTCTGAAAGCTTTTAGGAATGATTGGGCATTTGGTATGTGGATCAGATGCAACAATGGCGCAGAGTTTTATTTGTAGACTTGGTAAATCATAAAGAGGTGGATTGTGGATAAAATAAAAGATGTTTGGAAATGTAATATTCCTGATGGTGAGATTGGAGAAGCAAGGATTGAATCATTTAATGTTGATGATCATGGCGCTCGAATGTCAAGTATTCGTGGATCGTGGATAGTTCCAGGTGAGTACAAACGGCTATATGTCGGTGGCCAGTTAATGATGAGCGATACGCCTAGCGAAAAAAGAGACCATAGATGGTTTATCGACAAGGCGCGCGGCGATGTTTTGATTAATGGGCTTGGGCTTGGTTGTTGTGTCAGAGAAGCACTTTCTAAAGATTGCGTTAACAGTGTTACTGTGATTGAAAAAAGCCGTGATGTGATTGAATTGGTCGGGCGGTATTTTCCGGAAGTGGAAATTATACATTCGTGCGCGTTTGATTACAAACCAAGCTTTGTTTATGAAACTGTATGGCATGACATATGGCCAGACATATGCACAGATAATCTTACAGAGATGCACCGGCTCCACAGGAAATACGGAAGAAAATCGGTTTGGCAGGGGTCATGGTCTCGCGAACGATTAGAATACATGCGGAAGCGAGAAAGGTCTTACTGTTAACCCCAACCAGATAGAGAGGTGAGAGATGATAAAGAAATACGATTTTATGCTAAACCGTGGTCGTTCTGGCCGGGTTATGGCGAATGATGATATTGATTATAACTTTGAAAGGCAACGATTTGGCTTCTACTGGTGGTTTTGGCTTCCACGAATAAAATGGAACGGCGGCAAATTCGGAAGGGATGCGTGTGTCGATTTCAACGTAATGTGGCTTTGCTTTTGGGTTGGGTTTGTGGCTGTAAAGAAAAGCCCCTATTGACGTTAATCAGGAGATGAAGATGATTAAAGCAACAAAGAACCAGCTTGGCGTTACAACAAACCCGTATCAGACTGATGCACTCAAAGTGCTGTGTGTTTGCTCTGCTGGCATATTGAGATCACCGACTATGGCCAACGCTCTTCATGCTAAATTCGGCTATAACACGCGCTCTGCCGGGTCATGCAAGGATTTTGCGTTGATACCGGTTAGCGAGGCGCTAATTTACTGGGCTGATGAAATCGTTGTGGCTGAGCCGCAAAACATGCACGAAATGGAAACGGATTACTTTGATATTCTATCAGGAAAAACAGTGCATTGTCTTAACTTACCGGACGATTATCAATGGAATGATTCAATGCTGAGAGAGCTGGTGATTATCAAGTACCGTGACTGTGTATCTGGCGTTGCGCCATCTTTGGAATCATAGTACATTATTCAGGTCTTCCAGAAAGACGAAACCCCAGGTATTGGCGATACCCAGGGCTTCAAAGGAAGATAATGCAGGTAGAAGCTGCAATATCAGACAGACAAGGCAATTATCCTATCTATCTGACATAACTTCAAGTTATACAGCTCTCAATCCGCATAAATATCGCTTATGTCGCCCGATGAATGGTTCCTGCGGAGTCCTCAGCATCGTTAACAAACTAACTCCCAGCTTTAGAGAGAGATAAGCACTCCATACCGTTGGAGAAGGCTCACCGGCTCTATCGTAGCCATCAGAAGAGGCGCGCATGGTGGCACCCTGGCTGAAAGCATTTAAAGGGGCGCAGGGCGTTGTACGGACGTTATGACTTGCTGAGAGTGGCTTATCGTACATTTAGGCCATTCCGTAAACTGGGACACTCAGTGGCTCCATACGGAATCAACTCAGGCTCATACCCTTTTTTGTTATTTATGGGGTAGGGGCTTGTGTGCCAAGAAGCCTAGTTCACCACCGGAATCAATATGATAGTAACCATCGAAGAGTTAAGAAGTGCAAGAACAGTAAACAACGGTTATTCAAAGGAACAGATTGTTTATGCTCAAGAATTGACCGGGAAGTCAAAATGGAGACAAGAGCTAGTTGGAAAGAGTCTTACTGATGCTCAATGGTTAAAATTCATCAGGCTTGGTGAAAATACTAAGCTGAATTCAAAAAGGAAAAAAAAGGAAAAAAGAAAGAAAATCATCAACAAGTTTTCAACATCAAGGGATAGCTGGTGCTGGAAGCCGCAGGAGCAAGACATACCCAGCATAAAAACAAAAGGCATGAAGGCCAGGAAGGAAGGGAAAAGAGCCAGTAGGAGGAATAGGGTTTCAAGAAAGGATGATGCAGACTTTTACAACTCAAGAGAATGGAGAGAGTTAAGAGTTCGGGTGCTTGAAAAGTATCAATGCCGCTGCATGATGTGCGGGCGATCCCCTAAAGATCATGGTGTTGTTATCCATGTTGACCACATCAAGCCAAGATCGAAATATCCCGAACTATCCCTAGAATTCACCAATCTGCAATTGCTTTGCGAAGATTGCAATCTCGGGAAGAGCAACAAATACGAAACTGATTACCGGCCTGACCATCTTTCCGAAGACGAAAGAGAGATTTTAGCCAGTGCGATTAATTCAATATAAACGTGTTGACAACACAACACATACAGCTAAGATAGATTGAAACAAAGGAGATTGATTATGAACACTATCGCTGAACAAGTAGAAAACCACCTCAAATATGGAAATGTAACGTTCGAAGAATCAGGAATCGCAGAGACTGACCAGTTTCGATGTTATTTCTTTGATGATAACGGAGCCATGTGCGCTGAGTTTATTGATGGTTCAAGGCTGTTTGTAAGCTGGGAACGTTAAAAAATGGCCAAAAAAGACACCCTACACATCAGGACAACAGAAGACTTTAAGAAGCGCCTGAGGGAAGAATCGAAGGAAGTAAAAGAAACCCCTTCTGAGTACGTTCGGAAGGCTTGTGAGCAACGGTGGGAGAAAGGCAAATGAACGACAATATGGAATTAATCAATGTAACAGTGTATGAGCCAACAAATTCTCTGTTTGGAAAGAAAAGCGACAAAGCAGAAGCTAGTTATTTTTATTGTTCAAGCAAGGATTCATGCTCTTACTTTGCAAACAATGAATGCCTTAATGTTGCTAATTTGTTTCGAGGATCATGCCCGTTCGGGAAAAGGCGTACAGTAACTGGTTATACTCCGAGAGCCAGAAGTTACAGAAAATGGATAGAAGAAATAAGAGATAAAAACAGAGAGCATCTTTATGCCTTAAAAAGGGCGCGTGATGCTGTTGGGTTTGTTGGTGAGTGGGTTTGTCTTCCTTATGCGCACATGTCTTTAGATAATAAGCTGTTTAAGCGACCAAGCGGGTTTTGTTCTAGCGGCGAGCCGTTCATACACATAGAAGACTGGAATGTTGAGACGGCTTACGCATTAATTTCGAGAAGACCACAAGCAATGATGGGCGGGGAAATTAAGTCTTATAGAAGTGAAGTTGTCCCTAAGTTCTGCAAAGACCTGCAAGATTTGGTTCCGGAATTTTATAATGATCTTATTACCTCGCATCCAGATGTAAAATGCATAACAGAAAGCTATTCATACGTTGGAAGAAAAGCGCTGATACATAGCTTAAGGGCTGGAGTTGAAATAAAAAAAAGGAATGATTCTTGGGTTTGGGATGGTGAGAAGTTAACGTCAAATAACCACAAAATTTTATTCCCTGTGGTTGACTACGATTCCATCACTGTATCAATAAAACCAAAAAAGGATGAAAATATTGAGATAACAGACAATTCACAAGTTGACGAAAACACAATTTTCGCGGATTAACCAATGAACCGTAAAGCCTTTATCCAGCAAGCCAGCATAACCATGATGCTGCATCCGTACAGCTCTGAGAAAGCGCCTGCGGAACGAGTAGACGCAGCCATTAACCTAGCGGAGGCATTATGGGAACGGCTCAAGGATAGAGGCTACGGGCCTACAACTCAGACATCAGAGCGGTGTTCAAAGAACTGGTATAGTGAGATACAGGATCAGGAAGAGTTTGATAAGTGCCGTAGAAAGTACGGTGATGAAGGTGGCCGTAATGATGCGGCTAAAGCGTGGATTGGTTTGGATGAGGAAGAGAAAGTAAAAGTGTTTCCTGCTATACCAAAGTACATTGAAAGTCTAAAGTATTCAGGAAAATCAAAGGCGCACTTTGCAACGTGGATTAACCAAAAGCGCTTCCTAAACTATGAAGAGACAGAAAAGAAACAATCAAAACCGGCTTACAATGAGTTGGCACAAGAGATAGCAGGGTTCGAGCGTCAATTAGAGCTGGTTAAAAAGTCAGGCAATCAGGCTATGATTGATACGCTTGAATCGCATATCAATAAGTTAAAGTCAAAGCAGAGCTAAAGAGGGCGGTTAAGGATGAGAATGGTAAGACTTTATAGGTGCGATTGTTGTGGAAATGAAACAGAATGGAATGAAGGCTGTTCACGCTATGGCAACATGCTAACCGAAGAATTTAACCACGAAATATTCACATGCTCTGATGAGTGCCGGAAAAATATTGGCGATCCTGAAAAGGCATTTAAAGCGAAGTATGGGCGTGGAACAGGAAGCAGTTATTATAAGTGCTAACAAAGGCAACTAAAGAGGGTAAGTGATATGGAAGAATACAGGTTAGTTATAAAGGTTAAAAACAACCTTTTAAAAGCACTTATGGATTCAAAAGGGATAGAGTCTCAGGCTGAGCTTGCAAGGGCTATTAATGTTTCGCCTAAATCCATAGGCGATGTGGCAAATTTAAAAGTAGGGGCTTTCAATCTTGATGGGACACCTTCAAAACTAACAAAAAGCCTATGTGATTATTTTTGTTGTCTTCCTGAGGATATTTATCCAAAAGAGGTAATAATGGTAGGGATTCCTTCTAATGTTCTTGAGCGAGTTGTTTCATCTGAAGAGGTGCAGAGATGCTTGTCGTATGTTGAACAAGATCCCTCTATGTTGGTACAAGACGAAAAATCTACAGAATACATAAAAAATGAGCTAAAAAGGCTTACAGGAATGCAAAAAAAAGTGATTGAAATGCGCTTCTTTGAAGAAAAGAATCTTCAGGAATGCGCAGAAGAAGTTGGGGTGACAAGAGAAAGAATAAGGCAAATAGAACTTAAAGCAATTAAAAAGCTGAAATGCTTTGCATCTATTGATGGTTCTGCTTTAAGCGAACTAAACGAGCACAGCCAATAGAGAGGTGAAGAGATGAATTACGAGTACGTGAAAAACTATTACGGTGTTCCTGCTGAGTATGGGCGCATTGTTATTGTTGCTGGCGAGCGAGGGGTAATAGTTGAAGACAGGGGAAACTACATAGGTGTCCTGTTTGATAAAGACAAACCTGGAGTTATAAGCAACTGCCACCCTACCTGGGAAGTTGAATACTGCGGGATTGGGAAGCCAAGAAAAATGACAAGATCACAGCAGCGTTATCAGCGGTATTTGGAATACGGAGACAGCTTTGACAATTTCCGCCAGTTCCTTTCATGGGATTGCGACAAAGAGCGAAGCTGGAATAAATGAAACCCCTTAGCGGCAAGCCAAAGACCTGCAAAGAGTGATATATGTATACTCAGAAATATTCAAAGTACAGAGCAAAGCGAACCGAATATAACGGAATCAAATATGATTCAAAGTTCGAGGCTGGTGTGGCGCAAGAGCTTGATATTCGTTTGGCTGCTGGCGAAATAAAGGATTGGGAGCGCCAGTTCAAGGTGGAGTGCATACCATACAACAAATATGGCGATCCTTTACCCAGGCTTAAAGTGACTCATAAGATTGATTTCAGGATACACCATCACGATGGCAGCTATGAACTATTGGAAGCTAAAGGGTGCGAGACAACAGATTGGAGAAGGCGTGTTAAGTGGCTCGAGGATGTATGGCTCCCTGAGCATCCAGACCATATTTATACAGTGGTTAAAGATTCAGGAAGAGGGCGTATATCGTGGAAGTGATGTGCCATGTTGACGGCTGCGAAAGGGTGGCAATGTACAAGGCTAAGAGGCTTTGCCAGAAGCATTATTTTAGGATGATGCGCACAGGGTCTTACGAATTAAAAAGAAAAATAGAAAGACTTGTTACACCAAACGGGTATATCAAAGTCTTAGCTGAAGGCCACAAGCTTTCTGATAAGCACGGATATGTATATGAGCACAGGTTGGTATTATTTAATAAATATGGTGATTCTGAGCTTGCTTGTGAGAAATGCGGGGCAAGATGGCTTTGGCGTCCGTACATGGATCATGTAGACCATATTGATAAGAACAAGCAAAATAACAAAGCCTCAAACTTAAGGCCGCTTTGTAACGGATGCAACACAAAAAGGACAAAGATTGATTATACAAAAGTAAAAGGAACCATTCCTATAACTGCTTTTGGGAAAACAATGGTTGCTGAAGAATGGGCGCGGCAAGACATATGCACTGTTAGCGGTTATGTCGTAAGAAACAGGATTAAGGCTGGATGGGACGCAGAAAAAGCAATCACAAAGCCTAGCAGGAAAGCGAGCAAGATTGTATAAGAGGTTAAAGGGGTTATAACTAATCGGTATTTAACAAAATAGCAGTGTGCGGGTATAGTTAACTTATCGAAACGGAGGAAATAACATGAAAGAATACACAGTGATTGTTAATGGTTGTCCTATGGGAACAGTAAAAGCCGCTAGCGCCCTTGAGGCGCGCCAGATAGCTAGAGGTGATACTGACTTAAATCCTGATAATGTCCCTATGGATTTTATCTGGGCAGAGTTGGAGCAGCAATAATCGACAAAATTCTACGTACAGCCCGCCTAGCTTGCGGGGTTTCTGGGTGCAAGCAAACCAAAACAGAGGAATGGAAATGGATATTGATAATTTAACGTTGGGTCAGCTTAAAGAAATAAGAGCGCTTATTGGTGCGGGTCAGGCTGGTGCTACATCTTCACATCCTGAGTTTGGAAGTCAGTTTTTGGGGCAAAGCGTGATCATAAGAACTTACAGCGCTGGCGTATGGTTCGGCGTCCTGTCTGAAAAATCTGGTGACGAGGTTATTTTAACTAACGCTCGGAGAATGTGGCGATGGCAAGCGGCAAAATCAATCAGTTTGTCAGGCGTTGCAGTGCATGGAATAGATCGCACGAAAAGCAAAATATGCGAGCCGGTTAGTTCTGTTTGGTTACAGCAGATAGAGATTTTACCGTGTACCGCTACAGCAATTGAATCTATTCGCGGGGCTGAAAATGTCGAAGCTCAATAAACCTAATGGCTATGGCTCTGGCTCTGGCTATGGCGATGGCTATGGCGATGGCTATGGCTCTGGCGATGGCTATGGCTCTGGCGATGGCTCTGGCTATGGCTATGGCTCTGGCGATGGCTATGGCGATGGCTATGGCTCTGGCTCTGGCTCTGGCGATGGCTCTGGCTATGGC
>PABJ01000074.1 GCA_002699105.1 Ectothiorhodospiraceae bacterium
AGCCGAGAACGCAGAGGATGCATGGGAAGTGATCGATGAGCTCGTCGCGGAAGACGTCAGGATCATGGTCATTGTGTCGGACTGGCTGATGCCCGGAATAAAGGGAGACGAATTTCTGATCAAGGTGCATGAGAAATATCCTGGAATCGTGACCGTCATGTTGACCGGACAGGCCGATGCGCTTGCGATTGAACAGGCCAGGGAAAAGGCGAATCTCCTGCGCTGCCTCCACAAACCCTGGACGGAAGAAGAGCTCATCGAAACAATTACGCTGGGCCTGGAGAAGGTGAGGTGAAGAAACCCGTGCTTCTTTGCGTGGATGATGAAGAGATGATCCTCGTCAGCTTGAAGGATCAGCTTCGCGACCATTTCGCAAAGGAATACTCCATCGAAACAGTCGATAGTGGGGACGAGGCTCTCGAGTTTTTCAAGGAATTGCTGGAAGAGGACGTCGATGTTCCTCTATTGATCTCCGACGAAATCATGCCTGGGATGAAAGGGCATGAGCTGCTTTCGCACGTCCACGAGCTATCCCCGCGTACATTAAAGGTGCTGCTTACCGGCCAGGCCGATGCAAGAGCTGTCGGCGATTCGGTCAATGCTGCAAATCTCTACCGGTACATCGCGAAACCCTGGGAGGAAACCGATCTTATCCTGACGATTAAGGAAGCGATCCGGAGCTTTTATCAGGATAAAAAGCTCGAAGAGCAAAACGTGCAGCTGAGGCAGATGAACGAAAACCTCGAATCCCTGGTCGTAGAACGTACCGTTGAGGTTGTGCGGCAGAAGGATGAGATCCAGAAGCAGGTCGAGGATTTAGACAAGCAGCGCCGCGAGCTGGAAGTTCGTAACGACTTCATCCGGAATATCTTCGGTCGCTACGTTACCGATGAGGTGATGATCACCTTGCTCGAAAACCCCGAGGCGCTGGAATTCGGCGGCGAGAAGAGGGAGATCACCGTCCTGATGTCGGATCTGCGCGGATTCACGGCGTTATCCGAACGGCTTTCGCCTGAGCGCGTCGTGACAATGCTGAACCACTACCTGGGCGTCATGGTGGACGTCATCGCGAAATACAACGGCACAATCCTCGAGTTTCTCGGAGACGGTATCATGGTCATCTTCGGTGCCCCTAGGCCGTTGGAAAAACACGCACAGTACGGAATTTCATGCGCTATCGCGATGCAGCAGGCTATGGAGCAAGTCAACGCTTATAACAGCGAACATGGATTCCCCGCAGTGGAAATGGGGATCGGCATTAACACCGGTGATGTGGTCGTCGGAAATATCGGCTCGGACCGGCGCGCGAAGTACGGCGTAGTGGGGCAAACTGTGAATCTCACTGCCCGCATCGAGACCCTCGCAACCGGCAACCAGATACTTGTCTCGGAGCACGCACTGGCTTCTGTCAGAGAGAAATGCGAGATCGTCGACGAAGTTGAAGTCTCCGTGAAGGGGGCCGAGAAGCCGCTGAAGCTGTTCGAAGTCAGCGGTATACAGGGAGAGGAGCATCTGCATCTCGACAAACGGGAAGTACCGCTGGTCGCTCTCGAATCCTCCATTGATAGCGTCCTCTGGTTATTGGAAGGGAAGTCGGTATCGAAAACTGTACACGATGCGCGCATCTTGAAGTTCAGCAGGAAGGAATCCCTCATCACCACTGACCGCTCGCTTGAGCGATACGATAACATCAAGATGCAATGGCAGCGTAACGGTGGAGATGCGAAGTGCGAAGTGTACGCCAAGGTGCGACGGAAGGTAGATGATGGATATCTGGTTCGCTTTACGTCTGTCCCTCCCGAGACCGAATCATTTATTGCGGAGGTCACTTCGAAATGATCGACACTTCAATACGCAAAGTATCGTCGAAGCTTCCAGCTAGAATACGATGTATCAGTGCGGTCTTTATAGTCCTGGGAATTGCGCAGCTCCCGGCACTCCATGCACAGGACCTCGGCGAGTGGGAGATATTCGGATCGCTGCAGTCGTTCATCTTCCATCAGGAATCCGAGGCTGAATACGAGACGAATGAAATGGGCATTGCGCACTTCGCGAAATCCACTCTGAGCAACAGCGAAGAGCGTGCAACGTTCGCCATGCAGCAGATGGATATCTTCATCAACAAGCCGATCAACGATCAGTTCAATGCGTTCATCGATCTGGAATTCCAGGTCAACTATAACAGCGACCAGAACTGGGGCGCCTTCAGTGTGCAGGAAGCCTGGCTGAATTACGCGCATTCAACCGCATTCAATGTGAAGTTCGGGTTGCAGTACCCGCCGTTCAACCACTTGAACGAAATAAAGAACCGGCTTGCGATATTGCCGTACCTTTTCCGCCCGATGGTCTACGAGCGGCTCCTCGTTTCGAGGTTCTACAATGAGGACTACATTCCGGAACAGGCATTCTTGCAGGTTTACGGCGCACTGCCGCTAGGTGACGCCCTCTACTTTGACTGGGCCGCGTACATGGGTAACGCAGAGGGTTCCTATCTGAGCAAATCGGAAGGCCGGGAGATATATAACATCACCGATGAGGACTTTGAGTTTCTTGGCGGTACCGACCCGACTGATTTCAAACGCAAACTGTACGGCGGACGCATTGGCGTTAGATCGGTCGATGAGCATTTCAAAGCGGGCGTTTCTTTTACTCACGACTACAACGATATTCGCGATACGACGAAGATTCCGTTCGATTTCTTCATCCGTTCGAGGGATAAACAGTCGTTACTGGGTGAGGCTCCACGTGTGCGTTTGGGCGGCGATCTGCTCTACCGGTATGGGAAGTTGTATTTCGAAGGAGAGTACATAAAAGTGCTTCCCTACGACTACCCGCCGGCAGACAAGGTGGGTTTCAACTACGAGCTTGATTTCTTCTCACTCGCGTTGTTCTACGATTTATTCGAAGACCTCACTATTTATTCGAGCTACTCCCGGAGTCGGCACACGTTCGTCGATAACCATGAATTCCGCGTCTATAACACCGGCATATCGTACCGGGTGAATAACACGATATCGCTGAAGACCCAGTGGCTTACCTACGAGGAAGAGAGTACGCCGTGGTTCGGCAAAGAGGAAACGACAATTTACTTCACCTTTGTCGGCTGCAGCGTTCTATTATGAGGGCCAATGGAATGACGCAATTGCGCTACATAATCGTGTTGGCCTTTTTGATAGGCATGCCCCTCGTCGGGAACGCACAAACGGCAGTGATCGTGAATAAGACCGTCCCGCAGGAAACGATGAGCGAGAAGGATATCCTCGATATATATACGCTCAACCGGCCCCGCTGGGATAATGGGACACGAGTCACCGTCTTCGATCTCAAGCGGGAAGGAAAGACGAAGAAGGCCTTCTACAGGCACATCGAAATGGATGAAGATGAGTTGAGGAGAATTTGGCTGCGGAAGCAATTCAGCGGCAAAGCGATGCCGCCGAAGATTGTCGATACGGAAGAAGATGTCGTCGACCGGGTGGCCAATACACCCGGCGCTATCGGATATGTGAGTCTGAACGCAGCGAGAAAGAACAAAGACGTGAAAGTGGTTGCACGCATTCGTTAACCAATAACCACCGAGTACCAGGATGCGAATCTCCGTTCGCCAGAAAATCCAGATTCCGATTATCGGGTTCATCGTGTGCCTGTCCTTCTTCATGTTCATGTACTTCCCGATATCGCAGAAGGACGCACTTGAGGAGAGCTCCAAAGCAGAGGTGGAATCGCTCGCACGGATGGCGGCCCACGGCATCAGCGTCGGCTTGAGCTATGACGACTACACAAGTATCCGCCGCGCATTGGACTTCGTCAAGACGGCTTCGGACGTTCGTTTTGTTGCGTTGGTATCCGACGGGGAGACCGTAGCAGCCCATCCTGAAGGCTTTGAGTTTGATCCCTCCTTACTCGATACCGACTCTCTCATTGTCGCCAAGCAGCCGCTCACAACAGAACTCCTGGGCGGGGACGTCTATGTGGGAAGAAGCATGGAGGGGATTCAGAGACAGATTCGCAGCACCGTCTCTACCGCGTTTTGGGTCGCGCTCGGCATACTTATCATCGGTATCGTATTCAGCGTATGGATCGCCCGGTTAATCGTGCGTCCGCTACGCTTGGTGCAGCTGGCTGCAATCAAAGTGGGGCAGGGAGACCTGACGACTGTCGTGCCCAGGAAAGCAGACGATGAAATCGGCGATCTCGCCGACGAGTTCAGCAAGATGGTGCAGAGCGTACACTCGGCACAGCACCGCGCTGAGGAAGCATATAACGAACTCCAATCGAAAAACGAGGTCATCGAAAAAGAGCGGAAGAACCTGGCCAAGGCACTTGCCCATCTCAAAAATACCCAGGCCCAGCTCATCAGTGCCGAAAAGATGGCCGCGCTCGGTCAGCTCATTGCGGGCATTGCGCATGAGATCAATACACCTCTCGGCGCGATCAGGGCCTCGATTGGGAATATCGCTACTTCGCACCGCCAGATTCTGCAAGCCCTGCCGGAGCTGCTCGAAAAACTCCCCGAGGATAGGAGAAACGAATTCCTGCGTCTTATCCGGCACTCTACCGAGGGTAAGCAAACGCTTAGCGCCAAAGAAGAGCGCAAGCTGAAACGGGAGTTGATAGGCAAGCTGGAGGAGATGGATTTCGCCAACGCGGACGAACTCGGCGAAACGCTTGCCGATATGGGTATCTTCGACGATATAGGGGAGTTTCAGAATTTACTCCGCGGTGAAAACGCTGAGTTCATCCTCGATATTGCATCCAAGATTGCGCTGCAGGAACGGAACAGCCGGAACATCAATATCGCTGTTGAACGTGCGGCGAAGATCGTGTTCGCATTGAAAAACTATTCGCGGCAGGATCATGCCGAGGAAAAAGTGCGGGCGAACATTGCAGATGGAATCGAAACGGTACTGACGCTCTATCACAACCAGTTGAAGCATGGAATCGAGGTGACGCGGGAGTACGAAGAGTTGCCTGAGGTGCTATGCTACCCCGACGAACTGAACCAGGTGTGGACGAACCTCATCCACAATTCCATTCAGGCGATGGATAACAAGGGAACGCTTGATATCCAGGCGAGTACCCAGAACGGGCATATCGTCGTCACGGTTACCGATAGCGGGGTTGGTATTCCGGAAGACATCAAGGAACGCATCTTCGAACCGTTCTTCACGACGAAGGAATCCGGGGAGGGGACAGGGTTAGGTTTGGATATCGTCCATCGCATCGTTGAAAAACACAATGGCCATATCGACGTCGACTCTGTGCCCGGCAGGACGAGCTTCAGGATATCAATCCCGATTGAGAACGGAGCTTAGCTCGATACCAGGTCGATATCCGGTTCAGCGCCGAATCGATCAAGAATTTCCTCCCAGATACCTTCTTCGGTCTCGCGCTTTGTCGCCAGATGACAGAGGTACCGAAGCCGCAGAATAATCTTCCCGTCCTCCACTCCAACAAAGACAGATGGCTCATGATTGGGAAACACCGTTTCCTCGTTCGCGCTTTCGATCTCCTTCATCTCGCGATCGTCGAATACATACGTCACTCTGGCGCCAATTTCCAGAAGGATGGCTTTTGCCCGCTTCCAATCGCTCGTCATGGTAATCTTGATAGGTACCTCGGCCCAGACCGCCGGCAACCCACGTGAATAGTTTGTCACCGACTTCGTCAAGCATGTGGCGTTAGGAATCTTGACGATCTTGCCGGTGGGCTCATAGTGGTTTTCCGCATCGCCTGTTTCGGCGAGAGTGATGTACATCGGACCGATCATCGTCACCTTGCCGATATACCCATCTATGGATATCCTCTCGCCAACCGTGAACAAGCCTCGCCATAAGATCACAAGGTTCGATAGCAGGTTGTTCAGCATCTCTCGGAAGAGAATAACAAAGGCGACAGCGACGACGCTGATGATGGTGAACAGGTTCTCGAACACTGCGTACCACAGCCACACGATAAGGATCAGACCGAGAATCCAGACGACGTGGTTCGCAGTCTGCCGGAGCATCATACGCTGCTGGATGTCTTTGACCTTAGCAGAGGCGAACAGCCGCAGGAGGAACCGGATGAGAGCCAACACGACGATAACCGTGATCGTGGCAACGACTCGACCTTCGAGCGTCAGGAGGTACTTCAATATGATTTTCATTTCAGGCATCATGTATTCAAGATGCGAACATACGTAAAATCCATGATATAGGTTGCACATACACAAAAAAGGTGTGCCTTAGCACACCTTTTTTCGAATGAAGTGAATCCGCTATTGCCCGCCTGGGCTCACTACGCCAAAGATGTGACCTTCGGGATCGGCAAAGAGACCGATTATGGTACCTCCCCCCATATCCATGGCAGGTGCTATTGTTTTGCCGCCAAGGCTCTGGGCCTTCTCCAAAGCTTTTTCTACATCATCGACCTGTGCGTAAACGGTAACATGACCAGGCCCATCCTGTGCTTTCCCTATGCCGCCAGCGATGCCACTACTTGCAGGCATTACGAATCCGTAGCCAAAGGGATTGTTGGTGTCGATTTCCCAACCGAACATTGACCGGTAAAAATCATGTAGAGCCGCGTCATCCTTACCCAACACTTCGAAGTGTATGATCGGTGCAGACATGAATATCTCCTGTGTTAAAATGGTGTAAACGTGATTCTTGCAAGTGAAATTGGAATCGTCACCGTGCCGAAATCAGGTAGTCTGAACTTTGCCTTTGGGCTTAGAGCCATATTTTTGTGTAGCATATCCGAGAATGGCACCAACCAGCGACCCTGGCAGGAGAATTTCCAGCCAATATGTCTGTCCTGCCATACTGTTGAGATATGCAACGATAAAGGCAAAGAAGAAACCGACAGCCAAGCCTACCACAATCATAGTCGTAAGGTTGCTAACCTTCCTCGCTACAAAACCGATAATTATTCCTGCAAGCATTCCTTTTATTGAAGATCCGATGAGGATACCCATGATTTCCGGTGCGACTTCGGGATACATGAGCGACGTAAGACCATCAAGGATGCCAAGGACTGCGCCCAGAAGAATGCCAATTAGAGGTTTGGACATATGAATGAACTCCGGTGGTGGTGAGTTAATAATTCCTTCTACCGTACTATTACACGTATCGGAATTTTCCTTTACAGGAGACTGAAAAAAAACAGGAGGATGCGAACGAGTACGTATACGAACAGCAGCAAAACAATGAACGCGTTTCGTTTAGTCCACCGAACCAGACGCTCCAACATGTTTTCCTTGTATGCCGAGATTTCATATCCATCAAGGTAAAGTTGAAGATCGCGAGCGATGTGCTCAGCATTGGTGTATCGGTGCTGAGTAGAAGCAGAAAGAGCCTTGAGACAGATCGCTTCGATAGGCCGAGGAATCTCCTGCTGGAGGGTACGCGGAGGCGGTGGCGAATGTCCTGCCGATAATCTTTGAAGTTCGCCAAAACTGTTGGCGACTAGAGGAGGTCTACCTGTGAGAGTGTAGTAAAGCGTTGCGCCAATCGAATAGATATCAGAAGATATCGTGTACTTTGGGGGGAAGGTTCCAGAGTCGGGTACGGATTTCCAGATTTCCGGTGCGCAGTAGCTTGGTGTTCCAAGAAGAGTTGATTCGATTGTAGTACTTGATGTTGTGAAGCTGGAAGAAGAAAACTTGAAATCATTTTGATTAGCCTCGTCGGATGATTCGACGCCTGCCTTCGCAATGCCCCAATCTACCACCATAACCTCACCATACGGCAAGAGCATAATATTTTCAGGCTTGATGTCGCGATGCAAAACCCCTTTCGAATGCGCATGCGCGACCGCATTACAGACCCGAATGAAGACGCGCAACAGGTCCAGAAGCTCCGTATTCTCGAGAGTGTATTCTGCAAGCGTCTTCCCTTCAAGGAATTTCATAGTGTAGTAAACTCGCTCTTCTCCCAAAGTCCCAAGATCATATACCGGCACAATGTTGGAATGATCAAGTTTCGCGAGTATGCGCGCTTCACGAAGCATCCTTTCTTTTGTCGCTTCTGAATCGATCTCGGAGCGCAGGACCTTCATTGCAACCTCACGGCCAAGTCGTGTGTCATATACAAGATGAACATCACTCATACCTCCAATCCCGATATGGCGCACGTATTCGTATCTGGTACCTTGGAGGTTCGGTCGGCCCAGAATTCCTTGCAGGTGAGAGATCGTTTGATCCGGGAGGCGATTCATTCAAACCTGCCAAACAGTATTTGTGCTTCCTCACGGAATTCGGTCTCACTCGCGGTGATTTCCCGTAATGATGCAATCAAGATTTGTCGAAACCGCTTCCTTGCAGCATGTAGCGTGTTCGTAATCACTGACTCGGAGACGTTGAGTGCATCAGCGAGTTCCATATAACTGGGCCTCGATTCCGTACTGCTTTCGTGTAGATCATAGCGTTGAAATGCTTCAAACAAAAGCTCCTTGTCTTCAGATATGCACTGCTGTTTGAAGCTGTCGATAGCATTCGAAAAGAATTGACGAAGCCATTCCTGCTCGAATAACTCCTCTGGTGATAGCGTAGATTTATTGAGCTCACTGAGGTATTCGGACTCGGCGCTTTGGAAATCGAACGGTTGGATTTCGATCTTACCCCCACGTTTGACCCTTGAAGCTGCCTTTAATTCGTTTGCTACGAATCTATCGATACAAACACGCAAATACGTACGAAACTTTGCCTTTCCAAAGTCGAATCCTGTCAAGTACTCCTTCTCTAGTGCAACCGTGAAGAAGGACTGAGTAAGATCCTTCGCGGACTCATCTTCACGGTTCCATTTCATGCGGATATACATGTACACAGGCTTCCAATACACTTGAATGACCGTCTCAAGTGCCTTTCTCTGGCGAAGAGGGACATCGGATTTAATGTCCTCGATCACTGAATATCTGGTAATAGGGAAGGGGTGTTCCATCATGGAATATGCATCTTGCTTGTTGCCGCGAAGATGACTACTCTATCGATGTTCCAAAGTACATTTAATACAAGGAATCTACCCTTGGAGAAGATCGATTACAAGAAAGAGAGAAAAGAGCTCTACAAGCCGTCTGCGAAGAAGTGTTCCATTGTGAAAGTGCCTGCGATGCACTGCCTCATGATCGACGGGACGGGCGACCCGGAGAAGAGCGAGCGCTTCCAACAGGCAATTGAAACACTGTTTTCAGTCTCGTACACGCTCAAGTTCGCATTGAAGAAGGCCGGCGTCATAGACTACGGCGTACTGCCGCTAGAAGGTCTTTGGTGGGCGAAGGATATGAACGCGTTTACCGACTCGCGCCGGGAGGAGTGGCAATGGACGCTCTTCATCAGTCAGCCCGATGAAGTGAAGAAGAAGCAAGTGACTGAGACGATCAAGGCTGTGCGGGAAAAGAAAGGCGATCTGCTTCTTGATGACATGAGGTTTGAGTCATTCAAGGAAGGGAAGTCGGCACAGATCATGCACATCGGGCCGTTTTCGGAGGAAGGACCGACAATCGAGAAATTGCATGCCTTCATCGAAGAACAAGGGCTATCAAGGCGTGGGAAGCATCACGAGATCTACCTGAGCGATACCAGGCGAGCGGCTCCTGAGAAGTGGAAGACAGTCATCCGCCAGCCTGTCGAATAGCGTCAGGCGACCTGTTTCAGCCGCTCAGCGATTAATCCATCTGCGATGGCGATCAATTCGTTTCTGTTGAACGGTTTGCTGAAAAACTCATTGCAGCCGGCAGAGAGTGCATTCTCACGGTCGCGAGCAAATGCGTGAGCTGTTAGTGCAATAATCGGGATATCGCGAAAATCTGCATTCTTCCGGATCTCTTTCGTCAACGTGATACCGTCCGTATCGCCTTTCAGAGAGAGGTCCATGAAGATCAGCTTTATGGGTTTTTCGTTGAGGATTTTCCGTGCTTCGGTGGCGCTTGCGGCGAAGAACTTCTCGTACCGTTTCCCCAGAACGATCTTCATGAAGTTCTGCGTCAGCGC
>PABJ01000075.1 GCA_002699105.1 Ectothiorhodospiraceae bacterium
TCACCGACGTGAAGAACTCGCCGCTCGGCGATATCACGCTGTTCGAAGAAGATCATGGCGATATCGAGATCGTGTATGCCGCGGTGAAGGCTCAGAAGTCCGGCCCGGTCGTTACAGCAGCTCCTGCTTCTGTCTCGCTAGAGCAGAACTATCCGAACCCCTTCAATCCGTCGACGAGCATCAGCTACACGCTGACCGACGAATCGACGGTTACCCTGCGTGTCCTTGACATGCTCGGTCGCGAAGTCTCGACGCTTGTGAATGAGACCCAGGCAGCCGGCAGCTATTCGGTTGTGTGGGAAGGTACGGACGCTTCCGGACAATTGCTCCCGAGCGGAACGTACCTGTATCGCCTCGATGCAGTACCTGCTAACGGCGATGCCTTTACGAGCACCAAGAAGATGACGCTCTCGAAGTAAACCCGTCCCTGGTTTCCTTGCGACGATTGCTTCGTTAGCAATAGCCAAATTCCAACGAACGCCCGGCAGTGCCGGGCGTTCGTTTTTTATATCATGGGTACCGGGTAAGTGGCTTTCTTCTGAGCGGAAAATCCCATACTTTTCATGGATCGAAAGCTCGTAATCATTCAATTGCATTCCCGTATGAAATCGACACGTTGGCTTAATCTGCTGGTATTGCTCTGCATGAGTGCTGGAGCATTGTCTGTTCCTGGAATCCTGAAAGCGCAGAAAACCTACGATGATTGCCGACGCGTTATCTACTACGACGACATCTTCGGGCAGGATGAACTCTACACCGAGGTCATTCCTACGACGAGGTTTGCTGTCAGAGTGACACCGGATGCCGGGACGCAGATTGATACCATCGTCATCGGTTTTGCTATTGTTAAAACACCTGCAACGAGATTTACCCCCGACACCGTCCTTGTTGAGTTCCTTGAAGATGTAGACCCGCTGCTCGATAACGTTATAGAAGAACGGTTGTTTCGTCTCTCCCCGGTACAGGGAGGTTTCCCTCTCGGATTCTACAATCTTGAATTGAACACCCAAGGCAAGGAGCCCCCGAAAGTAGATTTCCCTCCGCGTGAGTTTTGGGTCGCCTGGCGGTTCAAGGGACCGAAGGTAGACAGCGCGCGTATTCAGCTCCGGAAGCCTTCCAAGGGCGAGCTGCGGCATATCGTCCTTGATAAGAATTCGAATCGTAAAACGATATCGAATCACGTGTACTGGAGAACCCAGGACAGCGTGGATCTCAAGTTCGAGGCGCGTCTCTGCTACGCCGGCATACCGGTGGAGTTTCACCAGATTCGTGTGAACTACGTCGGCGGGTTGGCGCGACTGGAATGGCGCACTGAGAACGAAGAGAATAACTTCGGCTTCTATATTGAACGGCTGGTCCCCGGTTCCGATCACATTTCATTGTGGGAACGTATAGGATTCGTTCCGGCAAGCGGTGAAGAGAGTTCTGCCCCTTACTCATTCGAAGATCCCGCGCCTGCGGTTGCATTGCAGGACGATGGCACGGTGCGCTACCGTTTGAAACAAGTCGATTACGACGGCCAGCAGAGAGTATCCCCGGTTCAGATTCTGCGCTTACCGACCGAGACCGCATCATTCAGCCTTGGGCAAAGCTACCCGAATCCAGGGCGCGGAGATGCTTCCATCGCGATTCCGTTTTCGCTGAAACAGCCGGAAGCGATCCGATTGACTATTACCGATCCCTTGGGCAGGGAGATCATGACGCTGTTTGATGGTGAACTCAATGCAGGATCGCATGCACTGAAGATCCCGGCGGGAAGATTGCAGTCAGGGATGTACCTGTACCGGTTGGAATCGGGCGATCAAGTAGTCAGCCGACTGTTGAGCATCGTGGATTGATCTCCGGTTGATTCGTGGGGAAGACCCAAAAGAATACTCCTATCCCTCCCGCTACACAAACGAAGAATCTCTTTCTGGGTGCAGGGATTTTCATCCTTGCATTCGCTGTAAGATTCATCGTCTTGCTGCAGTTTCAAGATATCCCCTTTTACGATCATCACTTTAGCGATACAGGCATCTATGCCGGTCTCGCGAAGCAGCTTCTCGAAGGCAGCGGAATCGAAGGGGCGTACTTCATGTCCCCGCTCTATCCATACTTCATCGCGGCAGTTACGCAGATCACCGGGGAGATGGAATTCTGGGCGAGAATGCTTCAATGCATGGCGGGTGCCGGCACGGTCCTGCTACTCTATCTCTTCGGACGGAGATACTTCGATGCGAAGGTTGGCATTGTCTCTGCACTCATCGCATCCTTCTATGCCCCGCTCGTATTCCACGATAACTTGCTCCTCATCGAATCCTTCCAGGCATTGTTCTTGGTCGCCCATCTTTATACGATGGCCAGGGCTTTGGAAACGGGTCGCATGGATTTTTTTATTCGCGCCGGGCTTCTGCTGGGTATCGCGGTTCTGAACCGCTCCAACATCATTTTCTTGCTCCTTGCGTACATCCCTCTCTTCTATTGCAAGCGCGAGGCAATCTCACGGCCGATGCTGACCTACGGGGTGATTGCCGCTTCATGCATCATACTGCTCCTGCCGTTTGTCGTCCGCAATAGCGCGATAGAAGGCGAACTGACGTTCATAACCACATCGGGGGGATATAACCTCTATGCGGGCAATAATTCCGCAACAGAGGGTCTGTACAAGGTCCCTGAAGCCGTAGATATAAGCTCCGACCCGAACGGTGTACGGTTTGCGGAACAGGCCACAGGCGCCTCTCTCACAAACGGGGAAGCCTCCGACTACTGGGCAGATAAGGCTTTCACGTGGATCGGTGATAACCCAGGCAGGTTCCTCGTATTACTTGGGCAAAAGTTTGTCCTGTTCTTCCATCCTGAGGAAATAGAGCAGATCGGTGTCAGCCTCGATTTCGTCAGGATGGAATACGACACTGCGTTGAACTGGCTCGTGCCCGGCTTCATCTTTGTCCTGCCATTGTTCGTGTTTGGAATCATTAGCGCGGCATTCGAAAAGAAACGAGAGGCCTTCCTCCCTGCGCTCGTGCTGGGTGTCTATATTCTCGTAACAATCGTGTTTTTTGTGAACGGTCGCCTCAGGATTCCCGTGATGCCGATCATGATTCTCTTCGCAGGGTATGGCGCCGTCCAGCTCTATGCGATGCTCGTGCAGAAGGAGTATCAGCGGCTCCTGAAGCCGGTTGCGGCGGCAGGAGTTTGCATTGCAGCTCTCTTGTTGCTACAGCCTTCGTACGAGCCCGCATATGAGACGGAATACAACCGCCTGGGCGATATTGCCTTTATCGACGGCGAGTATACGAAGGCTGCGGGATTTTTCGAGCGATCGTTGCAGACCAAAAGGACGGCAGTGACCTTAACCAATCTTGGTAACGCCTATGCTGCATCGGGTAGATTTGGTGAGGCTGAAAAGGCATACGAAGAGGCGCTGCGGCTCGATAAGCAGTACGCTCCTGCGTTGTTTAATAAAGGGAACATGGCGCATCAACGCGGGAAGCTTGATGTTGCGTACACCTACTGGACGAAGGCTGTAGAGATTGATCCCAACTATGCACCGGTGCGGCGTAACCTCGGCCTCTTGCTGATGCAGGCGGGGAGATTCAAAGATGCATTGCTGCACTTGCAGGCGTATGTGGATTTAGAACAGGATCCCCAACAGCGGGCACCCATTCAGCAGGACATCGAAACGATAAAAGGCATTCTCCAGGGAGAGTAGGCCGCTACTCGTCATCCTCTTTCTCGGCATCTTTCGACGCCTCCATCGCTTCCTGGATTTCCTCCTCGGTTTCCGGTTCATTGATGGAATAGGGATGGGGAGGCAAATTCAATACTTCGTCGGCGAAGTGCTCCACAAAATAGGAGACTATGTCTTTCACAGAGACGATCCCTACCGGCTCGAACACATTGTTCACGACCGGAATGTGACGGTATCCGCCAAGATCCATGAAATTGAGCGCGTAGGCGATGGTATCCGTCTCGTTGAGCACTTGCGGGTTTGTTGTCATGACCTCGGTGATGGAGGTTGATTCGAGTTCAACCGATGCACCTACGATCTTCTTCAGCACATCACGCTCTGTAAAGATCCCGAGGAGCTTGCTGTGGCTCGTCAGCAGAACACATCCGATGCGTTTTGTCTTCATCAATGTGATGCACTCGCCGACTGTCGCATCAATTTCGGCAGTGATGGCGGGCTTCATGATGGTTTTCAGCGATCTGCGCAGAATCGAGGAGTCAATCGGCGAATACAGGTCTTCGTCTTCGCTTTGACTGGCGAATGTATTCTTATCGTCTGTCTGGCTCATACTTGCCTCATTGATCGAGATGTGTTATTCGAGTGTACCGATTTCTTTTTCCACAGCATCCAGCACGGTATCCTTTTGTACTAAGGTACGGATTGTATCCATATCCCGGTGCAGAATCCGGTCGGTATCATGATGTTCGACTACATTCCGAACAGTTCTATGCGCTGCCGTGGTTCCTTTGCCGAACTGTTTTGGCAGATGGAAATCCAGGGCCTGACTGGCCGTCATGTACTCGATTGTCAGCACCGATTCCACATTCTTCATGATTTGATACGCCTTCCTTGCTGCGATCGAGCCCATGCTGTTATGATCCTCCTGATTCGCAGATGTCGGAATCGAATCCACGCTGGCTGGGTGTGCAAGCACCTTGTTCTCAGAAACCAGGGCTGCGGCGGTGTATTGGGAGATCATGAGGCCGCTGTTTAAGCCGCCCTTGCTTGTAAGAAACCTGGGCAGTCCGCTCAGTTTGCCGTTCACCATGCGTTCAATTCTGCGTTCGCTGATGTTTGCCAGTTCAGAGAGGGCAATACCCAGGAAATCCCCTGCGAGAGCAAGCGGCTGCCCGTGGAAATTCCCGCCTTCGATCAGCTCGCCTGTGTCCGGGAATATCAATGGATTGTCGGTCGCAGAATTGATCTCGGTTTCCAGTACCTTCACCACGTATCCGATGGCATCGCGGCTTGCTCCGTGAACCTGGGGCATACATCTCAGCGAGTAAGCATCCTGAACGACGTCGTGATCGTGACGATGACTTTCCCGTAGCTGCGAATCAGCGATGAGAGCCAGGATATTACGCGCAACCCTCTGTTGCCCTTCGTGAGGCCGTGCTGCATGAAGATGCGGGGAACTTGCCTTATCCGTACCGAGGAGTGCTTCGAGCGTCATCGTTCCAGCAATGTCGAATTGTTTTGCGAGCGATCCGGCCCGGTGGACTGCCATGCAGAGATACGCACTCATCATCTGCGTGCCGTTAATTAGGGCGAGACCTTCCTTCGCACCAAGCTGCACAGGCTCCAACCCATGTTTCTCGAATTTTTCGCTCATCGCCGGGCGGTGAATGCCGTCTTCGGCCCAGCACGATCCTTCCGCCATCATGCCCAGTACAAGATGAGAAAGCTGCGCCAAATCGCCGCTCGATCCCACCGACCCCTGCGATGGGATGACGGGGATAATATCGCGGTTTAGCATGGTCAGGAGCAGTTCGACCGTCTCGATCCTGATGCCGGAATAGCCTTTCGCCAACGCGTTTGCACGGAGCAACATCAAAGCGCGGGTAACCTCTTTTGGTATCGGCTCACCGCATCCTACGGCATGGCTCTGGATGAGGTTGACTTGCAGTGTGTGAAGGTCTTCCTGCGTGATGGAGACATTGCTGAACTCGCCAAAGCCCGTTGTGACTCCGTACATCACCTTGTTTTCCTTCACCCAGCTTTCAACCAAAGCGCGGGATGCCTGCATTTTCGAGATTGCGGACTCGGCTAATTCGGCCTGAACGCTGCCGTTAGCGACGTTCCAAACATCGTGAATTGTGAGAGAATTTCCGTCGAGATATAGTGTACTCATAATCACCGAATAGGAGGGGTAATCCTTAATCTCGAAAGCTACGAAGGATCGGCACGTAATACAAGTGCGTGAAAACAGTAGAGATATAGCGGCAAAAGCGCCGTTGTAAATGCGTTTTACTGGCACACTTCGGTGGGCTTATCCCCGCTATAGGGTGCGTGTACACGCTTTGAGAGCGCTACCCAAGGATACGCTGGTTGTAAAATCGAAACGTTTCATCTACCTTTACTGTTATATCTGTACTGTGCTGAAATTAAACAAGTTAGCACGGAAATCCATAATTGTGGTACATCTTTTGCCCGCCACAGAGAGAAACCGTACTTCCCCAGGGTACGGTGTGTTCAATCCTCTGTGAGTATCAGAACTGAAACGCAACACTGGAGTCTGCATGTCCGCACCTGAAACAGCCGTAGATAAAGAAATCACCACTCCCTCGTTGGTCCCGCCGATCGCCATCCCATCGGATAGCCGCTTTACGCATCAAGACTTAGTGGAATTCTTCCGCACGATGCTTCTGGCGCGACGGCTCGATCAGAAGATGTTGACGCTGCTCAAGCAGGGGAAAAGTTTCTTTCATATCGGCGGTTCGGGTCATGAGGCAGGGCAATTGGCGGCAGCGAAAGCGCTCGTCCCGGGAAAAGATTGGTCCTATCCATACTACCGCGACCTGACGTACATGCTCGGAATGGGGATGTCCGCAGAACAGATAATGACGAACTTTCTTGCGCGAGCAGCCGACGTTAACTCCGGCGGCCGGCAGATGCCGCAGCATTATGGTTTTAAGGACGCCCGTGTTGTGTCCCAATCATCCCCAACGGGGACGCAGTTTCTGCAGGCTGTTGGTACTGCCAAAGGCGCAGTGCTCGAAGGTCTTGATGAAGTTGTGTACGTCTCTGCCGGGGAAGGGACTACCAGCCAGGGCGATTTTCACGAGGCACTGAATTGGGCCAGCCGCGTCAAGCTGCCGGTAGTGTTTAATATCCAGGATAATAAGTATGCCATTTCGGTACCGCGTTCGGTACAGACCGGCGGCACCGTTTACGACATGGTGTCCGGCTACGTGAATCTCGAGCGCCACGAGGTGGATGGTACGAACTTCTTCGAAACCCACGCTGCATTCGAGCATGCAGTAGACCGTGCCCGGCGAGGCCAGGGACCGACGGTCATCGTGACCGATGTTGTCCGCCTGCTCCCGCACTCTTCTTCCGACGATCACCGGAAGTACCGTTCTCCGGAAGAACTTGAGCACGACCAGGCGCGCGATCCGATTTTGCGCATGCAGAACACCCTGGTCAAAGCGGGAATATTCGACGAAGCCCGTGCCGACGAGATACGCGAGGAGGTGCGCAAAACTGTCGAAGAGGCGACAGCAACAGCGGAGGCGCTGCCCCAACCCGCCCCCTCGACTGCAACCACATTCGTCTTTGATGAGAATCCCATAGCACTTGAATACGAGAAGTCCGAGCCAAGCGGGAACAAGGTGGTGCTGGTTGATGCAATCAACCACGCCCTTCACGAGGAAATGGAACGCAACGAGAAGATTGTTGTGTACGGCCAGGACGTAGAAGACGGTAAGGGCGGCGTGTTCACCGCGACGAGGGGACTTTCGACGAAGTTTGGCAAGGATCGCTGTTTTAATTCGCCGCTTGCGGAATCGAGCATCGTTGGCACGTCCGTTGGATTGGCGGTGAAGGGTTTCAAGCCCGTTGTCGAGATCCAGTTTGGTGACTACATCTGGACAGCGATGATGCAGATTCGCAATGAAGTCGCAACGATGAGGTACCGTTCGAATAACCACTGGAGTTCTGCGGTGGTGATCCGTGTGCCGGTTGGCGGTTATATCCACGGCGCACTATACCACAGCCAGAACATCGAAGCGTACTTTGCACATGTCCCGGGACTGAAAGTTGCGTACCCATCGAATGCTGCGGATGCGAAAGGATTGCTCAAAACAGCCTGCCGGATATCTGACCCGGTGCTCTTCCTCGAACACAAGGGTATTTACCGGCAGAGCTACGCCACTGCGCTCGAGCCGGATGCGGACTATTTGCTGCCGTTTGGTAAGGCGGCGATTCGCCGGGAGGGTTCCGACCTTACGATCGTGACCTGGGGTGCAATCGTCAGTAAGGCGATGGAAACCGCCCGAATCCTGGCCAAAGAGGGCATAGAGATCGAGGTTATCGATATCCGCACAATTGTGCCCCTCGATATTCAAACAATCATTGAGTCTGTAAAGAAGACAAACAAGGTGCTCGTTGCGCATGAGGACAACCTCACCGGCGGCTTCGGTGCTGAGATTGCAGCACAGATCGCCAGCGAGGCGTTCGAGCATTTGGACGGCCCTGTCCAGCGCGTGGGAGCGAAGGATGCCCACATACCGTATTCCTGGGCATTGGAACCTGAAGTGCTGCCCCAGGAAAGCGACGTTCAGGCAGCCGCTCGCGCTCTTCTTGAATACTGATATTTTACTTGAAAGAACAAAGAATAACGAACCTATAAGGATCCGGAATGAAAGTCGAAGTACTCATGCCCAAAATGGGCGAAAGCATCACCGAAGGGACCATCCTCACTTGGTCGAAGAAACCGGGCGATAAAGTCGAAAAGGATGAGACCTTACTTGAGATTTCAACCGACAAAGTCGATACAGAGGTACCGTCTTCAGAGGAAGGTACGCTCGTAGAGATATTGGCTGAGGAAGGCGATGTCGTAGAGGTCGGCAAGCCGGTTGCTATAATAGAAACTGACGCCTCTGCCGCCGACTCGTCCGGAAACGGCAAGGATACCTCCAGTGACGACGAAAGTGCCGAAGACGCCGAGGACGCCGAAGACACCGAGGACACCGAAGACACCGAGGACACCGAGGACACCGAGGACACCGAGGACACCGAGGACACCGAAGACACCGAGGACACCGAAGACACCGAGGACACCGAAGACACCGAGGACACCGAGGACACCAAGAAAGCCAAGAGATCTGAAGGTGCAGGGAAAGCCGAAGGAGGAGGCGAGTCCAAGAGGTTTTACTCGCCAGTGGTAATGCGCATGGCCTCCGAGGCAGGAATCGGAATGGACGAGCTTGAAGAGATCGACGGCTCAGGTCTAAACGGCAGGGTTACGAAGAAGGATCTGCAATCGTATATTGAGGACCGGAAGAACGGCAAGGGTGCGAAGAAGGCGAAGAAGGATAAGGGCGTCAAGGCATCGAAGCCTTCCGGTGAATCCACACGCAAATCGAAGAGCGGGGTGGATGTCGTACCCATGGACAACATCAAGAAGCTCATGGCCGAGCATATGGTCAAGAGCATGAATATCAGTCCGCACGTAACGCTCGTATCGGATGTGGACATGACGAAGATCGTGAGCTTCAGGAAGAAGCACAGCGCTGCATTTAAGGAGAGAGAAGGGATATCCCTCACATACATGCCGTTCATCGCAGAGGCGACGATCAGGGCATTGAAGGAATTCCCATACATGAACAGCTCGATAGACGGTACCGATATCCTCGTGAAGCACGATATCGGTCTCGGTATTGCCGTGGCGATGGAAGATGGCGGCCTCATTGTGCCGGTCGTGAAGGAAGCCGATACAAAGAATATCGTTGGCCTCGCCCGCTCCATCAATGATCTGGCCAAACGTGCCCGGAACAGGCGTTTGCAGCCAGAGGAAATCCAGGACGGTACGTTCACGATCACCAACTTCGGTGTGTTCGGGAATCTGTTCGGTACGCCTATCATTAATCAGCCGCAGGTTGGTATTCTAGGTGTAGGCTCGATCGACAAGCGCCCTGTTGTAATTGAGCAGGATGGAGAAGATGCAATCGGTATACGCTCGATGATGATGATGTCGATTACATTCGATCACCGTCTCATCGACGGCGCTCTCGGCGGCCAGTTCCTGGAACGCGTCAAGGAGCACCTTGAGAACTTCTCGCTTGACTCCGTCTAGAACTGAGATAGTCGTGCATACCGGCATGAGGAGTTGTTCCCGTGGGTAAAGCTGCCAAGATAGTCTTCGCCTTTATAGGCATTCTGGTTCTCACCATGGGAGTGCTGTTCTTCATCGCCGGTGTGCAGGAGTATTTCTCGGGACCGTCCTCCCCGGAAATATACGGGACCATCATGCTTTCGGTGACGCTCATCTCGCTTCCTTGTGCTGGATTTTTCGGTTACAAGGCCATCACGAAGTATTACTTCGACCGAGATGAGTACCAGATCCCGGACGCTCCAATGAAAACGCTGCTCTATATGGTCTTGACTGGAATCTTTGCGTTGACAGCGGTTACTTCAGTTCTGGTCTATCTCTTGTACATTAATGCGTAAGCAATTACATGGAACCTATACAAATTGATCTGAAGCCAAAGAAACGGGAATCGCGTCCCGATTGGCTTAAAATCAAGGTACCGCTAGGGACCTCATACGCAGAGGTCAAAAACATCATACATACGCAGGGACTGAACACCGTGTGCGAAGATGCCCGGTGTCCGAATATGGCCGACTGCTGGAACCGCGGCACTGCTACATTCATGATACTCGGCGATGTCTGCACACGCAGTTGTGGATTTTGCTCGGTAAAAACAGGTCGCCCGCTCGAACTCGATCGCGATGAGCCCCGGCGCGTGGCATTGGCTGTGAAGAAAATGAACCTGAACCATGCCGTCGTTACCTCAGTGAACAGAGACGAACTGCCCGATGGCGGCGCAGGAATATTTGCAGACACAATTCATGCAATCCGAAGCGAAGTCCCCGGATGTACGGTGGAAGTCCTCACTCCGGACTTTATGGGAAAGCAGGATGCAATATTGAAAGTTGTTGATGCGCGACCCGATATTATGAATCATAATATCGAGACAGTCCCCCGGTTGTACCGGCGTGTACGACCGCAGGCGAAGTACCAACGCTCGCTCGATCTGCTCGAGTTTTCCAAGCAGCAAGGATTGACGACGAAAACAGGTATGATGCTGGGCCTTGGCGAGGATTCCGACGAAATCGTGCAGGTAATGCGCGATCTCCGTGAACACAATGTCGATATTCTTACCCTTGGCCAGTACTTGCAGCCGACCAAGAACCACCTTCCGGTTGAACGGTACGTCACCCCGCAGGAATTCGCCGAATGGAAGGACTTGGGGCATAAACTGGGGTTTAAACACGTCGAGTCCGGACCGTTAGTACGGTCCAGCTATCATGCGGAAGAGCAGGTATGATTTTGGTTGAAATACGAAGGTTTAGAAGAGCGCTGATGGCGCTCTTCTGCATTTATCGGCCGGTGAAGGCGATATTCAGAAGCTTGTAGACGAGCTTGGAGACAAGGTAGCTTTCGCCGTGGGCGTGCTCGCGCGGGGCCAGCTCAACGACATCAAATCCGACTATCCGCCTTTGCTTTCCGATGGCCTTCAGCAGCTTGATTGTCTCAGCCCAGAATAGGCCGTTCGGCTCGGGGGTACCCGTCGAACCCATGATTGCGGGATCGAAATAGTCCACATCGAAGGTAATGTACACTTCGTCGGCAAGATTGGGCAGAATAAGGTCCTCCCATTGCTCGGTGGAATGAAGCGCATGCGCATAGTGCGTGTGAACACCGTTGGTGCGCATGGATTCGACCTCTTCTTTGCACAGCGCCCGAATCCCGCATTGCACGATACGACTTCCGGGAATATCATCAAGGACACGCGCCATAACGCTCGCGTGGCTAAGCTTCGAGCCTTGGTAGCTATCGCGTAGATCTGCATGCGCGTCAAACTGCAAGACAGACATGGATGGATACTTCTTGAGGTGTGCCCGGATGGGTGCGGCAGAGATTGTATGTTCGCCGCCTAGCGTTACAACGAACTTCTCATCGTCGAGGTATTCGCCGACGGACCGCTCGATAAGGGCAAGAGAGGCTTCGTCGTTCAGGTTTTCGAATGACAACGGTCTGAGCGAGACGATACCTTTCTCAAAGCACAACTCGCGGTGGAATTCCTCATCCCAAAACTCCACATACTGCGATCCTCGCAGAATTGCCGCCGGTCCGCCGCCGGTTCCTTCTCCATACGAGACGGTTCGCTCGTAGGGTGCAGTAAGGATGACAATCTTAGAGTTGCTGTACGATGAATTCCCAGGTTCGAGGCCGAGGAAATTCTCTTCAATCGGTAACGGTTCTGGATTCGCCATGCTTATTGGACAACGACAAATCGGCGTGCTGCGACTTCCCGTCCGCTACGTACTTGGAGAGTGTACACCCCGGCTGATAAATGTGAAACAGGTATCTCCATCTTGGAGGAGCCGGACTGCACACCGGAATTGGCGGCATACACCTTTCTTCCAAGGGCATCGAATACTACCATACTTGAGTGCTCATTCGTCTCGGCGGTATAAGGTATCGTCACGGAATGATGAGCCGAAAGAGACGCTGGTTGCGGGTACGGCTGACCGAGTGAGAACGATGTCGCATGCTCAAGTTCGCCATTTGAGAGCACGGGAGGCTGAGAGTACGAAATCGAGACGGTGGCAGTGCTATCGGTCATTGAAAGCAGTTCGATGTTCAGATCCATATCCACGGTATCGCCGGCATGCATGAAATCCGGTGTGGGATTGCGGTACTGCCCGAAGAACGGCTGCTGCATGGTGAACGCCATTCCTGGATGACCGCGGTGTTCGGGCGACCAGACCGAAGTGACGCTGTCGATCTGAATCTTGTTGAACTCACTCGCGCCCGAAAGCGCATCCGGGGAATCGCGATAGGGTAGGCCGTCCGAATCGAGCGACCAGTGCCATTTCCCTTTCGCTGAGATCACTTCAAGTTCTTTTTGAAGCAAAGCCCATGTATCGGAAAGTCTGTAGATATACAGTCCCGGCACGGGGGATGCGTCGAATTTGCTCGATTGATTCCGGAACTCAAGGATGTAGAATCTACGGTCGAATTCTTGTACCTGTATTGCGTATGCTTCATCGTGGGTGTGATAGTCGCGCATTGTGATAACGGTATCACGGCCGGCGTTGAGGTGCTGAAGATTCATCCATCCGACAACATGGCGTTCATATGCGCACATCCCGTACCCGCTGCCGCCGGATGCGGCATTCATTCCCAACGAACCAAAGACGCCGGTCATGTGAGTTTCGCCGTAGATCTTATGCTGGAGTTCGTGGATGGAAACGCCGAACGCAACATCGTAATACAGCGGAACACCCTGCCCGGGAAACCCTGCGACGATCATGCCTGACGAGCCGGCATCAGAGGCATACCCATCTCCGCCGTAGATAAATCTCCGGAACTCATCCACGAAGAACATACCGGGATACATGAGATCGGAGATGCCGACATACGGCATAAGTCCGCGGTTGACTACCGCCCGGTGAACGATGATAATGAGGTCGACCTTTCGTTCCGGACCTGGTGAGACGCGAAACGACCGATCATGACTTGACCAGGAATCGTAATCCTCGAAATCGATCTGCTGATCGAGCCTGTAGAGAATATCCTTTATTGCAGTGCCGTAGTTCTGACCGCCATTGAGGTACGTGTGCTCCGGGCTTGAGAGCCGCATCAACTCAGGGTAGGTATCCAGATGCAGATTGAGGGTCCCGCCGGACATTGCATAGAAGTATTCATGCATGTCGGACTCATACCGATCCGTCCAGTTCGGCAGCCCGCCGGATGGCCAGTGGTCGGAGTGAAATTCGTCTTCCTGCGACTGAATGTATACGACCAATCCACGCAGATCGCCGGAGATAGGTAGGTGAGCGCCTGTTCGTTGCTCCACTTCCCGATGCGGAGCAACGTCTTCCGTTAAGTTCTCACCGCCGGTTTTTAAGACGGCGGATGGGGGTTGCGTTCCACAGAAATGCTGTGCGTCAACTGCGGTAAGCGGTGCGCATAGGAGAACGAAAGGGAGGTAAATGTAGTACGTTCGGAGTCTGTCCTTGACGGACGATAATTTCATCAAATTGGTCGGTTCAGCTATCTATCGGCTCGGTGTATTCAGCTAATATACAACACATGTATTACGGGAATGTTTCCGCTCACAGAGATTGTCATCGGGACGACTCGCGAGCATTCACTTTTCGTGCCGTGACAACAATGGTTTGTACTTTCCGAACCAGTAAGTTACTGAATCTGTCGATGATTCTCCAGAGGGTGTATGGGAGAAATCTTAAGAAATGGGAAATGCGCAAAAGATGCAGGACTTTATTCTGAATGAGAAAAAACCTGATTTCACTGAAGCCGGATGATTTCAGCTGCGACGCGTGCCGGTGCTCATCGAAGGTGTGAATATGCGCGTTTGCCGGGGTAGGCTTATTGCAATGAATACAGAGATAGGTAGGAATATTTTCTTTGTACGGAGTGCTTACCGTGAGCCGTCCGCCATTCATCAGACACCGGGCCGATTCTTGGACTACCTGTGCTGGCTCGTTCACGTGTTCAAGCATCTCTGAGGCGACGATGGAATCGAATGCGCCGCTCCTAAATGGAAGCCTCGCGGCATCTGCGACGACGCACAAGATCTGACTACCCAGCTCGGCCCGGAGCTTTTTGAGGTTCACTATACCAAGCTCCATGTTTACAACTTGGCAGTTACTTGCCTTCAGTATGCGTTGAACCCATCCATTCCCGGCGCCAATATCCAGCACTCGCCCCGAATGGGGGAATGACGCCGCTTTGGTAACGGCTTCCTGCTTTCTCCTGGCGTCGTCGTCGTGCTGGCGATTTGGAAGACTGAAGTAGTCGAACTCCTCGGCATCAATGCGGTAGTGGTCGGTTGGGCTTGCAACTTTCATGATAACAGTAATTTATTGTTGTGATAGGTACCAAACCAACAACCAGAGGTACTTCGATTTCGATCTTCCGGAGAAATCTCTATTTTCTGCACGATCAAATTCCCATAAACCCGAGCGATATGAATCTCCTTTCAGCAAAACTTGAATCCTTTACGCGTGTTGTACTCACCTTTGATCATCCCGTAAAAGGGATCGGGCTCGCCGATCTCTCATTTTCTCCCAAGCTCGAGATTGTGAAGCTGGATAAGCTTGAGCATGTCGTTTCTCTTCACGTGAAACCTGTGGACTTATCGAACATCTACACGGTGTTCGTTCGCGGGGTTGGGAATCTTCCCGTGCAGTTTGGCGCCGTACTCGATGCGTTCGTATCGGATAAACCACTAGGGTGTACGAAAGAACATAATGCATATGCCTTCCGCGTGTTTGCGCCCAGGGCATCCTCAGTGCAGTTGATGTTCACCAGCAAACTCGACGATACCATCGGTACGCTGTACGATATGAATCAAGACGAGGACGGTGTCTGGGAGATTTCGCTTTCTGAATCGAACACCGAGCCCTTCTACTGCTACAAAGTGTACGGTCCGGAAGGGCCGCAAGAGGTATTCAACGGGAAAATCCCTATCGCTGATCCGTACGGCACGTGCGTGATCTCAAAAAATACGTACAGGCAGGAAAGTGTAACAGTGCTACCGAATCAGTTCGAAGATTTTGACTGGAAAGACGATACGTTCACCGGTCTGAAGCTCGAGGACGCGGTCATCTACGAGATGCATGTGTACGATACAACGATTCATAAGTCCAGCGGTGTACCAAAGGAACTCGCGGGGACATACAAGGGTGTCGTGGCGCAGGGATATCGCGGCGGATTCGACTATCTGAAGTCGCTGGGAGTGAACGCAGTTGAGATACTTCCGTCTCAGCATTTCGCGCGTTGGGAGCCGGACTACAAGCAGCAAATGCGGGAGGGGTATTACAACACCTGGAATCCGTATTCCCATAACCACTGGGGATACATGACCACGCAGTTCTTCGCCCCTGATCCATTCTATGCCGTCGGGGCGAATAAACGCAAAGGCTCCTGGAACAATGTGCACTGCAACCATGTCCGGGAATTCAAGAAGATGGTGCAGGAATTCCATAAGCACGGTATCGCCGTCATCATGGATGTTGTCTACAACCATACCTCCCAATACAATCACCAACCGCTGAAATACCTCGATAAACATTACTATTACCGCCTCAATGAGTATGGCGACTATACGGCTGAAAGCGGTTGCGGTAACGACTATCACAGTGAGCGCCCGATGGCCCGCCGCTTGATCGTTGAGAGCATCCTCCACTGGATGCGTGAATATCATGTAGACGGGTTCCGGTTCGATCTAGCATCCCTGATTGACAATGAGACATTTATCGAATTGCGCGACCGCGCACAAGAAATCAACCCGGATGTGATTCTTATCGCAGAACCCTGGGGAGGCGGAAGACATGAACTGGCACGTTTTTCTAACATCGAGATGGCGGCCTGGAACGACGACTACCGTAATTCAGTCAAGGGGCGGGAGCCGGAAGGTTCTTGTGGGTTCATTTTCGGTTCGTGGGGATGGAATTCTCCTGAAGCATTCGGAAAGTGGGTTATGGGCAGTACGCGCGATAAAGGCGGGCAATACAACCTGCCGAGGCATTCCGTGAACTACGTGGAATCGCATGACGGCTACACGCTCGGGGATTTCATCCGGATCGCATCCGGTGAGGCTGATATCGCTTCGAAAGTCCAGGAACGCGCAAAGTTCGTCAAGCTCACTCCGCTGCAAATGAAGTTGAACAAGCTGGCCGCGGTGATGTTGATGGTGAGCCAGGGCCCGGTAATGATTCACCAGGGCCAGGAATTCGCCAGGGCGAAAATCATCGCGAAACGCGATCTGACGGATATCCACCCGGGTATGCTTGACCACAACAGCTACGAAAAGAATGACGAAACCAACTGGATCAACTATGCGGATGCTGAGGCGAACACCGAACTCGTTCAGTTTTACCGGGCACTCATCGCGCTAAGAGGGAAGTATGCAGCACTTCGCCGGGCGCCGCATGAGGAATATCAGTTCTTGATTCCAAGCGCACCGGTAGCAAGCGGGTTTATCCTACCGCTGAAGGACGAAGATGGAGAGCAGATCGCCGTCATGATAAACCCCAACCCGGATCAAGCCGCAGAATACTCAATCCCGGAGGGAGAGTGGCGGGTAATCGTTGAAGAAGGCACAGCCTCTCTGGAAGGGCTGCGGTCCTTCAACGGGAAAAAGGTTACGGTGCCGCCGCGTTCGGCGACAATCTGCGTTTTGATTGAGAAACAATAGATTCGTGCTCGCTTATTGAACCCGCTTGAGGATCAGCATGCCGAGTGGAGGAAGCCGCAATGTAAGCGAATGCTCGCGCTCATGGGCACCGATATTCTCGGAATTCACTGTGCCGCCATTCCCAACGCCGCTGCCGCCATAGAAATGTGAATCGCTGTTGAGCACCTCTCTGTATGAGCCGGCAACGTGTACACCCAGCCTGTAATCCTCATATACCATCGGGGTGAAGTTGCATACGACGATGACGCTCTCGCGTTTTTCCTTGCAGAAGCGCTCATAGGCGAGGATGCTTCTTTCATTATCGTGAAGATCGACCCACTCGAAGCCTTCCCAGGAGAAGTCCACCTCATGGAGCGCCTTTTCATCGCGGTAGAGTCCATTCAAGTCTTTCAGCCACTGGAAGAGTTGATTGTGAGAATCAAACTCCAGGAGATTCCAATCGAGCTGCGTATCGTGATTCCATTCATTCCACTGACCGAATTCCTGGCCCATGAAGAGCAGTTTCTTACCCGGATGTGTCCACATATAGCCGAGGAAGAGACGCATATTGGCGAACTTCTGCCAATAGTCACCCGGCATCTTGTTGAGTAGCGATTTTTTCCCGTATACAACCTCGTCGTGGGAGATAGGGAGCATGAACCGTTCGGTAAAGGCGTAAAGCAGGCTGAAGGTCAGGTTGTTGTGATGGTATTTCCGGAAGATGGGGTCCTTCTCGAAGTATTCCAGCGTATCATGCATCCAGCCCATATTCCATTTGTAGTCGAAACCGAGCCCGTTATCGTCGACAGGATGAGTAACACCAGTGAACGAGGTTGATTCCTCAGCAATAACCATAGCGCCCGGGCAATTAGCATGGACAGCCCAGTTTAATTGGCGAAGGAAATTGATGGCCTCCAGATTCTCCCGTCCCCCGTACTCGTTCGGTACCCATTCGCCTTCGTTACGCGAATAATCGAGGTACAGCATGGAAGCGACTGCATCGATCCGGATGCCGTCGAGGTGGAACTGCTCGAGCCAGAACAACGCGTTTGCGATAAGGAAATTCTTCACCTCATGGCGGCCGTAGTTGAAGATGAACGTTCCCCAATCCAAATGCTCGCCTTTGCGGGGGTCGGAATGCTCATATACATGGGTTCCATCGAAGAGGCCCAGTGCGTGCAAATCCTTCGGGAAATGCGCCGGCACCCAATCGAGCAGCACGCCGATACCTGCCTGGTGGAGCTTATCGATGAGATACCGGAAGTCGTCGGGTGAACCGTGCCTGCTGGTAGGGGCGTAGTATCCCGTTACCTGATATCCCCAGGATCCGTCGAACGGGTGCTCCATGATCGGCAGCAATTCAACATGCGTGAATCCTGCAGACTGAATATACGGGACCAGTTCATTGGCGATCTCCCGATAGGAATAATAGCCGCCATCCCCGTGACGCTTCCATGAGGCAAGATGGATCTCGTAGATGGAAACAGGCTTATCGTACGGATCTGAGGCACTGCGTTCGTCCATCCAGTGCTGATCGCTCCAGGAGTAGGTTTCCCGGCTCTTCACGATCGACGCCGTGCGAGGCCGTACTTCCATGTACCGGGCATACGGATCGGTCTTATCCATGATATGCCCATCGCGGGTTTTTACCTCGAATTTGTACATGGTCCCATCGTCGAGACCCGGCACAAACATCTCCCACACACCGGATGAGCCTAGTACCCGCATCGCGTGGCGCCTCCTGTCCCAGCCGTTGAAATCGCCGATAACACTGACGCTTCTTGCGCTCGGTGCCCACACCGCAAAATGCACACCACCGATTCCATCGTTCAACCTGAAGTGCGATCCTAGCTTATCGTAGATCCGGAAGTGGTTTCCTTCGCCGAATAAGTGCAGATCGTAATCGGTTAACTGCGGAAGGAAGGCATACGAATCATAGAAGACATGCGTTTCGCCGTCGGCTGTAACTCGTTTCAGCTTATAGCGGAAGACATCCGACTCTCCGAGGAAGATGTATTCGTAGAATCCTTCCACATGCACTCGCTCCATCGGAAATTCTTCGGTTCTTCCGTCTTCGAACTCGCGAAGAACGTACACCTCGGTTGCGAGAGGCAGGAATGCACGGATCGAGACCGCCGGTTCACCAAGCGCGGTAATCTTATGAATCCCGAGCACGGTATAGGGATCGTGATGCTCAGTGAATATGATGCGGTAAATATCTTCGAGCGCTGCGGTTGGAACGAGGTCCTTGACGGCTGCTTCCATTGATGTTGAGCCTGATGAGTGTTTGTGGATGTGAACCCTGTATTATAGTAAATCGCTGGCAAGATCGGCAAGTTCCGACCGCTCACCCTTTTCGAGCGTGATATGCGCATAGAGCGGTTGACCCTGCATTCTATCGATCAGATAGCTTAATCCATTCGATTGGCTATCCAAATACGGATGATCGATCTGGAATATGTCTCCAGTAAAGACGAACTTCGTGCCTTCACCAGCTCTCGTGATAATCGTTTTGACTTCGTGCGGTGTGAGGTTCTGGGCTTCATCGACAATGAAGTAAATATTCACCAGGCTCCGGCCACGGATGTAGGCGAGCGGTGAAATCACCAGTTTCTCTTCTTTGAGAAGCTCCTTGATTCTCCGGTGTTTTACATCGGTCTCGGCGAACTGGTTCTGAATGACTCCGAGGTTATCGTACAAGGGCTGCATGTACGGATCAAGCTTCGATTGAATATCACCCGGCAGATATCCGATGTCCTTGTTGCTCAGCGGGACGATTGGACGAGCCAGGTAGATTTGGCGGTAGTTTTTCTTTTTTTCAAGCGCTGCAGCGAGAGCAAGGAGGGTTTTCCCCGTGCCTGCCTTCCCGGACAAACTCACCAGTCTGATCTCCGGATTGAGCAATGCGTGCAATGCAAATGTTTGCTCTGAATTCCGCGGAGTGATGTTATAAGCGCTCACCTTATCCACCCGCTTCATCATTCCTTCTACGTGGTCGTATACGGAGAGGGCGGACTTTTTATTATGGCGAAGGATAAAGTACTCGTTCGCCTTAAACGAATTCGTGCCGTTGAATTCCTCAGCCGGCAATTCGAACGGGACCTTGTACATTCTGTCGATGATGTCCTCGGGAATATCCTCGAGGACGCGGCGCCCGGTGTAAAGCGTCTCGATATCCTGGATCCTGTCGGTAGTGTAGTCCTCGGCGCGAAGTCCGACGGACTTTGCCTTCATGCGAAGGTTTACATCCTTGGTGACAAGGATTGTCGTTTTACCGGGACTGTTTTTGGCTATGAGATAGGCGGTGTTAAGAATTCGATGGTCGGGACTTGCCATCGAAAAGCTTTTCTCCAGTTCAGGGTCAAGATCCTCATCCAATTGGATAGATATTTTGCCCTTCGTGCCTAGTTTAATCCCTTCCTTGAAGATTTTTTCCCCACTCAATGAATCCAGCTGGCGGAGGAATTGCCTCGCGTGGAAATTGAGTATTTCGTTGCCTTTTTTGAATTGGTCGAGTTCTTCTAGAACTGCGATTGGGATGATGATGTTGTTTTCTTCGAATTGGTCGATGCAGGAACTATCGTGCAGGATGACGTTGGTATCCAGCACGTAGTTTTTCGGACGGCGTGCGGCCATGAAAGTACTCTGTTCGTGTAGGTAAATGCGGACTGCATGGAAATAAAGTTAGCGATCTTTGTACAAACTTCAAGATGGAGGTCCTTTGAATTGCTTCCAGGAAGAAAGCAGGATCGCCAACAAGCCTGTCTCAATGGGCTCCCGTTTAAAACGCGACTCGGAATCGCTCTAAGTGCTTGATTTGTCCGCGATTTACCCATATATTTAAATTTGTTTTCAAATTACAGGAGTAACATGGCCAACCACAAATCAGCGATCAAGAGGATTCGGGTCTCAGAGACGCGCCGCCTCCGGAACATGGCGAAGAAAACGCGCATGAAAAACCTCATCAAGCAGCTTCAGGGTGCCGAAACACGCGAGCAAGCGGAAGCTCTGTACAAGCAGGTCAGCTCTCACCTCGATCGAATCGCCGAGAAGGGCATTATTCACAAGAACAATGCTGCGAACCGGAAGTCTAAACTTGCGAAGTTCGTTCAATCTCTCAGCGCGTAAAGCGCACAAGTAGGGAGTACAGAACATCCCGAGGAACTTGGGCGCCGTCCCGCCCGTTGGTGCGGCGCATTTCCCGTTCTCGATCCACGTTCTCAACCAACTATGGAGCCTCCTAATTGTAGCCCGACGAATGTAACCCGTACCTGCCGATGGGGGTATCTGCTATGACGGGTACATTGATTCTGGATACAGTTCTTTTCTTCGTATTTCTTCTGACGGCGATGTACGTTGCGCTCGTTGAAGCCGCTATTACTGCAGCGAGTCGGCAAAAGCTCGATGAACTCCTTTCAGAGGGTGATGAACGAGCATCCCTTCCCCTGGAACTCAAAAGCCGGATTGAACACATCCTCGCGACATCGCGCATTGTGATGGTGTTCTTCATCGCCGCGACTGCGGTATTGTTTTTCCCCCACCTGTTGGAACTTCGCGACTGGTTTTTGAGCCAATATTCCGGGGATTCGTTTTGGCTTGCAAAGATTCTTGAGATAACAGCATACCTCGTATATGTCCTCATCGTGACGCTTGTGTACCTTATCGCGGTGCTGTTGATAAGCCGTCCCTTGGGGAAGAATTTCGGGGAACGTATTGCCATGGCACTTGCCGGTTCGTTCACTGTTGTCGAAACGGTTGTCGCACCGATTCGGAGCACTTCTCTTTTCATTGCTTCGCTGTTCTTGAAACCATTCGGTATCAAACCTCACTACGGGGATGTGATGATTACCGAGGAGAACGTGATGGAGATGCTCGAACGTGGAGCCGAAACCGGCGTATTCGAGCAGACGGAGCATGATCTTATCGAGAGCATCTTCCAGTTTACGGATACCGATGCTAAGGATATCATGATTCCGCGAACTGATATCGTGGCAATCGATTACGCGATGTCCGAAGATCAACTGCTCAACCGCGTCGTAGACGAAGGATTCACGCGCTTACCGGTGTACAGGGAATCCATCGACGATATCGTCGGGGTCGTGTACGCCAAGGACATCGTCAGCTTACTGCAGCACCAGAATCTAATCATCTTCGATGATATCATCCGCCCCGCCTTCTTTGTGTACGAACGCAAACCGATCTCGGAATTGCTCCGCGATTTTCAGCGCAGACGCATCCACCTTGCTATCGTTGTTGATGAGTTCGGCGGAACGCAAGGCCTTATCACAATGGAAGATATCCTCGAAGAGATCGTAGGCGAGATTCAAGACGAATACGATGAGGAAGAAGAGGGGATCGAAACCCGGACGGATGGCTCGTACATCGTTCAGGCGAAACTGCATATCGGAGATGTGAACGAGGAGCTCGATCTCCACATTCCCGAAAGCGAAGATTATGATACCGTAGGCGGCTTCGTTACCTCTCTGTTCGGACGGATCCCTGACCAAGGCGATGAAATCGAGTATAATGGGGTCAGTATCGAGATATTGGAGGTAGACGACAAGCGCATATCGCTGGTCCTCATCACCAAACAACAACTGGGCGGTGGGAATGGTACAGATGACTTCCCGACCTAGATCAACACCGTATTAAAATCCGTTTTACATTCAGTCGATAGTTTGCGAACTTAACAGCGTGTTACGCAAACCGGATGCAGCATGCCCGCCATATTTTCACTTTTATCAGCAGTCCTGCCTATAGGATTCTTCGTTTGGATCGTCTGGATTCTGGACCGCTACGATCGTGAACCAATTTATCTTGTCTCGATACACTTCTTTTGGGGGGCATTCGGTGCGGTATTTTTCGGGATACTGCTCAGCGTACTGACATCCGCCTTGCTGGGAACGAACGATTTCCTTGATGTCGTATTCGTTGCACCGTTCGTAGAGGAATTAACCAAGGGTGCGTTGTTGTTTTTGACGGTGAGAAGCCGGCAATTCGACAACGTGACGGATGGCCTGGTCTACGGGATGGCCATCGGTCTTGGATTCGGAATGACCGAAAACTTTCTGTACTTCCTTTCGGCTAGCTCGCCTGCGGAGTGGATATTTCTTGTCATCGTTCGAACCTTTTTCTCCGCGGTGATGCACGCAATGGCTACTGGAACGGTAGGCGCTGCGTTCGGGATTACGAAGTTCCGTTTCCCGGGATACAGCACTCCTATCCGCATTGGCGGATTTCTGCTGGCGATGTTCATGCATTTCCTCTGGAATTTCTCCGTCTCCGTCGAGAGCATGGGGGCAGCCGGACTGGGGATGGTGTACATAGTGATCAGCGTTGCTGTCATCCTTATCCTGTTTCAGATATCGCTCAATCATGAAAAGAAGCTCATACTTGCTGAACTAACCGAGGAAGCAGAGGCTGGGTTCTTGCCGACCGACCACATACCCTACCTGTGCAGGCTTCGAACACGCAAGAATCCTTTCTGGATATCGAACGGAATCGAAAAGGAGCAATACATCAAGCTTGCCGTGACTCTGGCATTCAGGAAGGCACAGAGCCGTATGTGCCGGCAAAACGAAGTAGATTCTTACCTTGAAGAAGTGGATGCCCTGCGGGGACAAATAGCAGCGATGCTCTATCCTCCGCCCGATACACTAAGCGACGGTACAAAACTCGTATAACACTTAACCGCACACTGGATAATGCTGCAAGCGCTTATATCTCTCGTTTATGCAATTGTCCCGGTCCTTTTTTATCTCTGGATCGTATGGACGATTGACCGCTACGATAGGGAGCCGATGGGGCTTGTTCTCGCGAACTTCGGTTGGGGTATCATCACTGCGGTCTTGATACTTGGATTCGGACTGCTTTCAAACACCGAGTACGATAAAACACTCACGGCCCCAATCGTCGAGGAAACCTTGAAGTGCCTCATCCTATTCTGGACGGCACGCCAGAAGGCATTCGATAATATCACCGACGGCATGGTCTACGGCATGGCTATTGGGCTCGGATTCGGCATGACAGAGAACTTCGTGTGGTTCTGGAACGCGTCTACTGTGAGCTCGTGGGTTACACGCGTACTGGGCCGGACGTTGTTCACCGTTATCATGCACGCACTCGCCACCGGACTAGTCGGCACGTTCTTCGGATTGACGAAGTTCGGGAAGAAGTGGTGGAGGCTACCGCTGCGCCTGCTCGGGCTTGCTGCAGCAATCGGTATCCACATGTTCTGGAATACGACCGTGCTCAGCTACGATGGTACAGGCATCCCGATCGACACAGTATTTATTCTTCTCGGGCTCGTCTCCACTGGTCTTATCCTGCAGATGTCGCTGCTCGCGGAGAACCGCATCTTACGGCGCGAACTGACCGAAGAATCCGAGGCGGGGCTCATCCCGGTGACGCATCTCCAGTATCTGCCGTACAGCACCAAGCGGAAATTCCTCGGCTGGCTTTCACCGGCAATCGACAAGCGGGAGTATATAGAAGCAACGACGCAGCTTGCCTTCAGAAGGTACCAGGCCAAGATGTGCCAGGATGATGAGCGGGAGCAATATGAGCAGGAAGTGGAAGCACTGCGCGAGAAAATCCGTGCGATGCTTGCCAGCGATAGGCACAGCGCAGCCGCCCAATTGTATTAACAGATCGAAGATTGATGACACACGTTCTCGTTACGTTCGGAACCCGCCCGGAGGCGATCAAGCTTGCTCCGGTCATTAAGCATATACAGAGCAAACCGGAAGACTTCAGGCTGACCGTCTGCATCACCTCGCAGCACAAGGAGCTTCTGCGTCAGGTAATCGATTTCTTCGGGATTACAGAAGACGTGGACCTCGATGTGATGGTGCAAAACCAGACTCTGGAGCACGTCACGACCGCAGTGCTGAACGGTATGCGCGAGGTCCTTCTAGAAAAGAAGCCCGACATCGTGCTTGTACAAGGGGACACCACAACGGTGTTTGCATCGGCATTGGCCGCATATTATCAGAAAATCGCCGTCGGACATGTGGAAGCCGGTCTCAGGACGCACAACAAGTACAGCCCGTTTCCGGAAGAAATTAACCGGAAACTTACCGGCGGGTTAACCGACTTGCATTTTGCCCCGACCAAGCTTTCGGCAGAGAACCTTATCCAGGAGAACTATCCGAAGGCTGATGTCTATGTCACCGGCAACACCGTGATTGATGCGGTCCTCCTCGGAAAGTCCATCCTAGATGCGCGCAGCGACGCCGAAAGGAAAGACATGATAGCCAGCGCCGGAATTTCCCCGGAGGTATATGCCAGGATCAGGGCAGGTGAACGCAGACTCATTTTGGTAACAGCACACCGCAGGGAGAGCTTCGGAGAGCCGTTCCGGCGGATGTGCTTTGCCATGAAGCAACTCATCGATAGAAACCCCGATATCGAGATCATATACCCGGTCCATCCTAACCCGCAGGTGCGGAACGTCGTCTTTGATGTACTCAAGGATATCGACCGCGTCCATTTGATCGATCCGGTGCCGTATGAGCAGCTTGTATTGCTCATGGATATGAGTTATCTCCTATTGACGGATTCCGGCGGTATTCAGGAGGAAGGACCGTCGCTCCAAAAGCCGGTACTGGTAATGAGGGAGACCACAGAGCGTCCCGAGGGAATAGAAGCAGGAGTATCCAGGCTCGTCGGGACGGACCGGGAGAAGATCATCTCGACCGTCGAAGAACTCCTCCACGATGAAGCGGTATACGAAAAGATGGCGAAGAGCGCGAATCCATATGGTGACGGCAAGGCCAGTGTACGCATTGCCGATATTCTCCAGGAGCGGCTGCCCTTACGATGAAACCGCTCAGGTTGTTGTTTGATGGACGCGCATTCACGCCGCGGCGGTCGGGTATTGGGGAGTATTCCTACTATTTGCTGCAGGCGCTGCTGACGCACTTCGCAGATGAGATCGACGTTAGCCTCTATGCCGCTGAGGATGTCGTTCCAGTTCGAAGTATCGGCGAGGTCGAAGAGGCGACAAGAGATGTGCAGCCGGGTGATTTATACAAACCCACCGAACAGTTGCGATTACCCAAGATTCTGGACCCAAGGCGTTTCGACCTCTACCATTGCCCCGACTACTCCATCCCTTTGCTGAACAGCAGCTTCCCGATCATCGCGACAATTCACGATGTGGTTCCTCTCGTCTATCCCGACATGATGAAAGGATCGCTGAAGGTGAAATTGCTCCCTGTCTTCAAATGGTACCTTCGGAATGCATTGAAGCGCAGTCGAAGCGTGATTACGGTATCCGAGTTTTCGAAGCAGGAAATGAACCGCTTCTTCGGCGGGCTTACAGACCGTGTCGAAGTCATCCACTCGGCGCCGTATCATCCGGAGAAAAGGCCGGCGGGAGAAGCGGAAGTTCCGAACATCGAACCGCGTTCGTATTTCCTGTACGTCGGTCGTCAGGAACCATACAAAGGAATTCGCGAGCTGATCGAATCGTTTAAGAGAGTGTACCATGATGTTTCCGAGCGAGTCCCGTTCCTCGTCATTACGGGTGAAGTGGATGAGCGATATCAATGGGACAGGGTGGTGCAGGAATCAGGTATGGAAGGGCGCGTACGGTTTACTGGGTACGTCAGCCGGGAGCAGCTCACCTGGTTGTATACGAACGCAAGCGCATTTGTATTTCCTTCGTTGTACGAAGGTTTCGGTTTCCCGCCGTTGGATGCGATGGCGTTCGGTTTGCCGGTGGCTTGCTCCAATCGTGCCTCGCTCCCCGAGGTGGCAGGAGAGGCTGCACGAATGTTCGATCCCGGCTCCAATGAATCGATCGACGAGGCATTGAAAGACATTGCTCTAAACGATACCTTACGTGCAGAGCTTATTGTAAAAGGCGAGAACCGCCTTCGCGTGTTTTCCTGGCAGGCTACAGCAGAGAAGACGATGAATGTGTACCGAAAGGCAATCAAATAGATATGAAACTGCTTGAACAACTTGGAGCGGATAACGGGCTCCTCCTTGCGCCTATGGAGGATGTCACTGATATCTCATTCCGATTGATGTGCAAACGGTTCGGTGCGGACCTTGTGTACACCGAGTTTGTGAATGCAGACGGCCTTGTGCGCAGCAAGAAACCGACGAAGACACGCCTTAAAATGCGCCTGCATGAAGAGGAGCGGCCGATCGGTATTCAGATATACGGCGGCAACCTCAATACGATGGAAGAAGCTGCTACCATGGCCGAGGCAGAGCAGCCGGAACTGCTCGATATCAACGCAGGGTGCTGGGTAAAGAACGTTGCAATGCGCGGTGCCGGTGCAGGGCTGCTCCGCGATCCCTGCACGATGAAGTCCATGGCGGAGACGATCGTCAAACGCGTGAATCTTCCAGTAACGCTCAAAACGCGCCTCGGCTGGGATAAGGAATCGATCAACATCATCGAAGTTGCCAAGATGCTCGAAGATGTCGGCATTCAGGTCCTTACCGTACATTGCCGAACCCGCTCACAGGGACATAACGGGGAAGCCGATTGGAGCTGGATTCCGCGGATCAAAGAGGCAGTATCCATCCCTGTCGTATTGAACGGAGATGTTAGCTCACCGCAAGCGGCGAAACGGGCCTTCGCTGAGACCGGCTGCGATGCCGTGATGATTGCGCGGGGAGCGATTGCCAATCCATGGATATTTAAAGAAACGAAGCACTACCTTGCTACCGGCGAATTGCCCCCGGAACCGACGTTCGAGGAGAAGATCAAAACCTGCATAGAGCATCTTCGTCTTGCAGTTCACTACAAGGGAGAACGGAGGGCGATATTCGAAAACAGGAAGTATTACTCCGGCTACCTCAAAGGCGTGCGTCATGCAAAGCAGATGCGTATGGCTCTCATGAAGCCCGAATCCCTTGCTGAGGCGGAGGATTTACTCTACAGTTTCTTGTTCTATCAAGAAGAAATCGGCGCCGGGGAACAGACCCCGGTACTGGCTGCGTAGAAGTTCACAAGAGCATTCAAACCGTATGCCTGAGTAAATTTATTCGTAGGTAATACTTGCGAACGATTTTCAGCGTATCGTATATTGTTTGTATTAGCAGACGGCATAGTAGGAAATACGCAATTGGCGCGTTTCGCTTGATTCCTTTGCGGAATCTTGTTATTATTGTCGTAATTGAAGTTACAAGGTTGAGTCTAAGGTTTTACTTTAAATCATCGTACTCTCAAGGAGGAACAAATGCAAAGACTCCGCAATTCTGTTGCCATCATTCTCGCTGGTGGAATGCTTGGAGCAGGTGTTCTGTTCTCGGGCTGCACCTCGTATGCAACGCCTGAGCAGTTGCAGCGAATCGCAGAGCTCGAGCGCGAAATTTCCGCACTCCAATCCGCAATCCAAACAAAGCAGTCGCAGATGAGCACACTGGATCGTCAGATCTCCGCACAAGATGCGAAGCTGGATCAGTGCGCAAAGGATAAGGAATTAGTGAAGCAACGTCTTGCCAACTGGCAGGGAAACTAAGATTAAGTAACACACGCAAATCCTAAAGGAGCAGAAAAAATGAATTTGCATAAACTTTCCGTTCTTGCGGTGGTGTTCGGTCTTGTTCTCGTCGCCGGGGGCAACCTTGCATTCTCGCAGGAAGAAATGACGGAAGAGGAAGCCGCGAAAAAGATCCAGGATCTTGAAGCGCGTGTCGGCGATCTGAAACGCCAGGCACAGTCCCTCGACGCACAGCTCGAAGAAAAGAATAACATGCTTCGCACGAAGCAGCAGGATTACGAAACCTGTATCGACGAACTCTACGCACTCGTCGGCGCAACCCGCGCAGACGTGAACGCCTATGAGCAGCGGCTTCGCCGCCTCGAAAACAAGGTATCCGACCTGCTTCGCCTCTCTCCGATGGATCTGCTTGCCCGCAAGGACGAGGTGGATTCGGCAGAGGAAGAGTACAATGAAATGGCGAACAACAAGATCAGCCTTCTCCCCGCGTTCTACGATCGCGTTCAGAAGGTCGGTCAGAACATCCAAACGCTTCGCGATAACTTGAACAAGGCCGAGAAGACCTACACGGTCGGTACATGGTCGCGCGATCGCGATTGCCTATGGAACATCGCAAAGAAGCCTGATATCTACGGCGATGCATTCAAGTGGCCCAAGATCTGGCAGAAGAACAAGGATCAAATCAACGATCCTGACATCATCCATCCTGGTCAGGTCCTTCGCATTCCGGCACCGGCACCGCTTACACCGGACGAAGAGAGCGCAGCCCAGCGTTACTACCGCCAGAAGCGGGAAGAAGCTGCGATGGGCGGCTCGATGGAAAACACCACTGCCGATCAGCCAGTGAATCAGTAAGTACTTGACATCCGCGCTTCGCGGATTAAGATTAGTATCGCAAAACCCTTACATTGCAACGATGTAAGGGTTTTGTGTGTTTTTACACTAATCCGAAAGTTCAACGATTGATAAGGACAGATACACGATTACTGAAAAGCGTATAACGCTCAATGGCATTAATCCCGTCGTCCTCTTTGGTTTCAACGATACGAACCTTGGGATCATTGAGGACCGCTGCGATGTATCGATCATCGCGAGGTGGGAAAACATCCTCATTAAAGGTGAGAAAGCGCCGGTTGATCTCGCAGAGAAGGTTCTGAAAGAACTCATCTTCATTGTGAACAAGACGGATATGCTCACCGAGAAGGATGTGCATACCGTTCTCGATATCCTTCGCAGCGGTTCCCTCCCCGAATTACACGAAGAGGACATGGAATCGGTCGTCCTGTACGCGAAGGACGATTACATTCGGGCGAAGACCCCCGGACAGATCGAATACATGAAATCAGTTCGGCAAAACGATATCGTTTTTGCTATCGGTCCGGCAGGAACAGGGAAAACGTATTTGGCAGTGGCGGCCGCCGTAGCCGCGTTCAAGAAGAAAGAGGTCCTGAAAATTGTCCTTGCGCGTCCGGCTGTTGAGGCAGGCGAGAGCCTGGGATTTCTGCCAGGCGATCTGCGAGAGAAAGTGGACCCATACCTCAGGCCGTTATACGACGCGCTAGAGGATATGATACCCGGCGATAAACTCCGCAACTACCTGGAACGCGGGACGATAGAGATCGTGCCGCTCGCCTATATGCGCGGAAGAACGCTGAACAACGCCTTCATTATCCTCGATGAAGCGCAGAATGCGACCAGCCTTCAGATGAAAATGTTCCTTACCCGGATGGGGGCAAACTCGCGCGCGATAATTACGGGAGATATCACGCAGATCGATCTCCCATCGAAGAAGGCCTCGGGCCTTATTGAAACGCAGCAGATCCTGCAGAACATCGAAGGCATCTCGTTTATCTATTTCGACAAAGGCGATGTCGTTCGACACAAGCTTGTCAAGAACATTATCAACGCGTACGAGAAATATCACGGTGCAGAAGAAGCAGCGAAATAGCGAAGAGCAACTGACGTTCAGGCGAATCCTCACTACGTTTGCACTGCTTATTGTCCTGAGCTTCACACCCGTGCAGCAGGTGAATCTTGCCGGATTTCAGCAACCGGTACCTGTCGTCTACTTCATGACAAGCGAACGCTCCGGTTCGCGGCGGAGGACCGCACTCCGGCGAATCGGCAAACTTTAAGCGCCGCAGAATATTGTTATTGATCACCAACCTGAGTTAACACCAGATGTTTGAAGAGTATATCTCCCAGTTAAACGAAATCCGTACCCGCGTCCAGGACCTCCGGGGGTATCTTTGAAATCGATAAGAAGCGAGGCGAAATAAAGGAACTCGAGGAACGGACGCAGGAGCCTTCGTTCTGGGATGACAATACAACCGCCCAGGCCGTCATGCAGCAGATTTCGCTGCGCAAGGATTGGGTTGAAGCTTGGGATGCCGTATACACGAGATCCGGAGATTTTGGTGCGTTGATTGAACTAGCGGAAGAAGCAGAGGATGAGTCCCTGAAAGGAGAGCTTGATTCTGAACTTGCTGCATTGAAGAAAGGGCTGGATGACCTTGAGTTCAAGAACATGCTCTCGGGGACCGATGATCGCAGAAATGCCATTCTTACCATCCATTCGGGGGCAGGCGGCACAGAATCGCAGGATTGGGCAGAAATGCTATACCGAATGTACCTGCGGTATTGCGAAAGAATGAAGTTCAACGTCGCTTTTGTCGAAGAGCTTGAGGGCGAAGGCGCAGGGATCAAGTCCGCTACATTCGAAGTCTCAGGTCCATACGCGTATGGATATTTGAAGTCCGAGGTCGGAGTACACCGGCTGGTCCGGATTTCACCGTTCGATTCTGCGAAGCGGAGACATACGTCGTTTGCGTCCGTCTTCGTCTACCCCGAAATCGATAGCGATATAGAAATAGAGATCAATCCTAGCGATCTGAAGATCGATACGTTTCGGGCTGGCGGGAAGGGCGGCCAGAATGTGAACAAGGTCGAGACAGCCGTGAGAATTACCCACGTACCGAGCGGAATCGTGGTTGCGTGCCAGCAGGAGCGTTCGCAGCTGCAAAACCGGCAGACAGCGATGCGCTTGCTGCAGTCGCGGTTGTATCAGGTTGAGCGCGAGAAGGAAGCCAGCAGGCTCTCAGCCATCGAAGACAGCAAGAAGAAAATCGAATGGGGCAGTCAAATTCGCTCCTATGTATTCCACCCGTACAATATGGTCAAGGACCATAGAACCAGCGTTGAAACAAGCGATGTGCAGGGCGTCATGGATGGTAATCTGGATGATTTTGTCAAAGATTACCTGCTTCAGTTCGGCAGTGCTGTAGTCTCAACAGGAGCGTAGGCAGAGAGGCGCATGGCATTCGAATCGTACGTCGCAACAAGATACATGAGGAAGCGGAGTATGAGCCGCTTCCTTTCATTTATGACGATCGTTTCGATAGGGAGCGTTGCCGTTGGTGTGGCGGCGCTTATCATCACATTCACGATTCTGGACGGCTTCGAGCGGGAACTGCGGTCAAACATCATCGGTCTCTCCGCGCATATTCGCGTCAGCACTTTTCGAAATCAGGCGCTGAAAGACGATGCATCGACTCTCTCAAAGATTCAGCAGCTCGACGGCGTATCGAAAGCGGCGCCGTACTTCCAGCAGGAAGCGATAACTATTACCCGGGATAATATTGAAGGCGTCATCGTCAAGGGAATCGTTGAGGAAAAAGGCATCTACCTCCTGCGATCCAAGCTAGTTGGAGGGGAGGCATCGGTGGATTCTCTGGAGGGCAAACCCGGCATTTTGGTCGGCAAGCGGTTTGCCGATAAAATGGGCCTTGGCGTCGGTGATAAGCTCGTGTTGATCGGAGTCTCGGATGCGCAGGACCTCATGAATGCGCCCAAGATTCAGTTCCGAATCACCGGGATCTACGAAACGGGGATGGCTGAGTATTACGATGACCTGTATGTGTTTGTTGATCTTCCGATTGCACAAAGGCTGTTCCGATCTCAGGGGCATGTCAACGGATACGATGTACTCTGTACAGATATTGAAGGCATCGAGGATACGGTGGTCCGGCTGCAGCAAGCGCTGGGGTATCCGTTCGATCCACAATCGGTGTTCTCCATTTTCCGCAATCTATTCGTCTGGATCGACTTACAGCGCGAACTTATTCCGCTCGTTGTAGGATCGCTGATTTTCATATCCGTGTTTAATATCGTTGCAACCCTGCTGCTGTTCGTGATAGAAAAAACACAGGAGATCGGCATCCTCAAAGCGCTCGGTGCATCGCGCCAGTCGATTCTGAGGATCTTCATCATGCAGGGACTGATTATTGGAACCGTGGGCGCTGGACTCGGATCGCTGCTGGCCTTCGCCTTTTCCTTCTTACAAGCGCAGTTCAAATTCTTCAGTCTCCCGGATGATATCTATTACATGACGAGCGTTCCGATCTACATGAAGCCCGAAGTATTTATACTTGTATCGGGTCTTGGTGTACTGCTCGCATTGCTCTCTGCTGCAATTCCAGCCTGGCTGGGTTCACGGCTTCAACCCTTGCGCTCGATAAGGTTCTATTGATGCATCTTGACTCCTTCATAGCGCGCAGATATTTAATCGGCAGGAAGCGGTTCAGCTTCATCAATATCATTTCATTGCTGGCAACGCTCGGAATCACGTTCGGAGTCGCTGCATTGATTGTCGTGATGTCTGTCTTCAATGGATTCAGCGGCCTCGTTACAGGGATACTTCAGGATTTCGATCCCCACCTGAAGATCGAGAAAAGCCCACGTCAAGAGGGCCTTTCCACCGATAGCGTGCGGACAATCGTTACGAGAACAGACCATGTCACAGGCTCTTCGGAATTCATTGAGCGGAAGGCAATGGCATCCAGCGGTGAGTTCAAACATTTCATCTGGATCAAAGGAGTGAATCCGGAGGCTATAGACGAAGTATCGAATGTGCGCGAAAAAGTGATTCTCGGGCAGTTCAATTTCATCTATCCCAACGCGATCGTCCTTGGGACCGCGCTTGCGGATAAGCTGCACGTACTCGTCGGCGATACCGTTACGATTATCAGCCCGGCAGGCATGGAGAATGTGTTGACGCAGTTCGTCCAGCCGACCGTGCTGCGCTGCCCGGTTGTCGGCTTGTTTGCATCGCAAAACAAAGTCTACGACAGCGGCTACGGATTCATGTCCATGGAAGCCTCACAGCGGCTGTTCCGCATGGGAAAGCGAACCACCGGGGTTGAGCTTCGTCTAACGGATATCGACAAGAGCAACGGGGTAAAAGCCTCGCTCGAAGAAAAGATCGGCGAAGGCTGGAATATCTCGACATGGTTCGATCTGCACAAAGACCTGTATTCGGTCATGATGATCGAACGCTGGAGTGCGTTTATTCTGCTCAGTGTAATTATCGCTGTAGCGGTGTTCAATATCCTGGCTTCGTTAACGATGCTTGTGTTGGAGAAGCAGCGCGATATCGGCATCCTTCGTACTCTGGGGATGACCAAGCAGCGAATTCAGCGTCTGTTTTTACTCCAGGGCATCTGGATTGGAAGCGTCGGCGTATCCGCCGGCCTACTGCTGGGACTGCTGATTTGCTACCTGCAGATTGAGTTCGAGTTGTTCAAGCTCGATGCTGCATTCATCATCCCGGCGTTGCCGGTTGATGTGCATCTCGGAGATATCGTTATCGTTGTAGTAGTAGCATTTTCGCTGTGCGTTGTCGCAGCAGCATATCCAGCGATCCGGGCAAAGAATTTCGAGATCATCGATGCTATCCGCTGGGAATAGTGAGCCAAATAAGAGATCGTTTCACCCTTGCGGTTTGCAACGAGTGTTGTGTCCGCAGTATTTTGAAAGTTTAGAAGCATGAATACCCCGGCCCTGCGTGTATCAGATATTTCCAAGCATTACGTTACCGGTGAAGCGGAACGGCTTGATGTATTGAAAGGCATTACGATGGAGGTAGCTGCCGGGGAAATTTGCACGATTCTCGGCGCATCCGGGACCGGAAAAAGTACACTGCTCCATATCATCGGAACGCTCGATAAGCCCAGTTCCGGTGAGGTGATGCTCGACGGCAGAGCCATCGGATCGCTGAGCGACAAGGAGTTGGCACGCTACCGGAACGAAAACATCGGCTTTGTCTTTCAGTTTCACCACCTGCTTCCTGAGTTTTCGGCGCTCGAAAACGTCGCAATGCCTGCATTGATAGCCGGAGTTGCGCAGGATGTTGCTCTTTCGAATGCAAAGAAAATCTTGGAGCGAGTGCGCGTCGATCATCGAAAGGATGCCAGGCCGGCGCAGCTATCGGGCGGAGAGCAGCAGCGTGTTGCGGTTGCAAGAGCCCTTATCAATCAGCCGAAACTCATCCTTGCGGATGAGCCCTCAGGAAACCTTGATGAGGAGAATGCCGAGGCGCTCCATGAGCTGTTCTGGGAAGTGGCGAGAGAAAGAAATCAGACCTGCGTCATCGTAACGCACGACAAGCGGATTGCGGAACAGGCGGACACCAGATACACACTTTCCGACGGTACACTCACGCAGGATGCGTAAGTGGCCAAACGTTACAGACGAGAATAGAACGATATATTTTTTGATTTAGTACGAGCTAGACATGGCGAAAGCAACCAAACAGCCTCGGCGCAAAACGAGGAAAACACAGCAAGCTGTCGCACCGGCCGAGCTGCCGCAGCGCATGAACTACATTATCATGCTCAGCGGTGTCGCAGTTATTATCTTCGGGTACATCCTCATGTCAATGGGGGATGCAACCAGCGCACTATCAGTGACAATCGCTCCGATAATCCTGATCATCGGGTATTGTATTGTCATCCCATTCGGAATTCTTTACCGACCGAAACCGCAGGACGAGTCCGCCTCTCAAAGCTAAAGCCAAGGCGGACCCATCATGAAGCTTGGTACTGCGCATAAAGTAACTGCGCTCACTCTGTTTGTGGCGGCATTTGTTGTTTATGTGCTCACCGCTTCAAGAGGTGTGGGCGCTTGGGAAAGCGGCCAGTGCCTCTCCGCAATCGGATCGCTCGGGAATACTCACCCCCCTGGTAGTCCATTCTATGTTTTGGTGTACCATGTTTTCTCCCTCCCCCTGGGATTTGGCACCACTGCCCAGCAGGCAGGAATTGTATCGGCGCTGTTTGCGGCCGGTGCTGTTGTAATGATTTACCTTATCACTGCCCGTATTATCAACAGCGTTGTGCGGATTGTGAATCTGATCGATCGGTCGATTCTCATCCATGGTGGCGGGATTATCGCAGCGCTTTCGGGCGGATTCTGCTTCAGCTTTTGGTCCATTGCCGGGACAGCTTCCATTGAGGTCCTGCAGGCATTCCTTGGGTTGGGTATCATTTGGCTCGGATTGCAGCTCTATGATTCCCGGGATACGACCGCGGCACTTCAGCGAGTCTTGCTGATTTCATTCCTCTTGGGATTGGCAACGGGCGTCTCAGCGACATTGCTGTTGTTGCTCGTTCCAGTGAGCCTCCTCATTTACCACAAGTATTTCTACCTCTTCTTCCACGGGTATCTTGCTTTAGCGTTGTTGGTAGTGGTTTCGATCCTCCTCATGGAACTGCTCAGTACTTTTGGGATTGAAGTAACAGCTGGCGCTCTGGAAGTCTTCGGTGTAACTGCGGGTTTCGGTGTGCTGATAGCCGTTCTGCTCATCGGAGCACTTGCAGTGAGCATCGCGTATGGGATTGCGAAGTTCTACGAAGTACCGGTACTACGGATCGCGGGCGTTGCTGTCGCCGTGTTCATGATCGGCGTTTCGGTGCAGGTGCTCGTTCCGTTGCGTGCTTCCCAGTCAATCGCTGTCAACCACGGGACACCCGCAACAGCGGAAGCTTTTTCCGTGTATCGCGGGGAGCGTGGGTCTGCACCGATATTAGGGTGGATAGGTTCACTCTTCCATGAAGCAGAAACAGCTGTAGAGCAAGATAATCAATCGGGCTTCTTCGCGGACGTGAAGGAAGGGTACATTCGTTACTTTTTTTGGAACTACATGGGGAAAGCCGGCGATATCACGGGTGCGCCGCCTAGTTTTACCGGGGATATACCGCATGGACCGATTCAAGGCAGGTGGAGTTACAATGCAGTGAATTATCCTATTGTGCTTTACGGGTTGCCCTTTCTTCTCGGTGTGATTGGCATGTTCCGGGCAGTGGTCGCGAAACCGCTGCTTGGCGGCGTGATCCTCCTCGTGTTTCTTTTGACGGGCATCGCGACTGTCTTCTTTGCATCCACTGCGGAGGTATCTTCTCGAGAAACAGATGCAGGGTACGTTCTATCTTTTCTCGTATTCTCAATTCTCATCGGTATCGGTGCGACGACGCTTGCAGGCTGGCTCGCCACCTTGTTCAGCTCCAAAGCGCTGCAGGAAAGGAGCATATACCGGACGACGGTTGCAGTCGCAACGCTCGTAATAATGCTCATCGTTTCTCCTCTGCAGATCTTCGGTAAGAATTTCCCTGTTTGCGACAAGAGTAACGATTTCGTCGTCCAGGACTTCGCATACAATCTGCTGCAAAGCTGCGAAGCTGACGCAATACTCTTCACCTATGGGGATCTGGATACGTATTCGACCACATATTTACAGATTGCAGAAGGTATTCGCACTGACGTTAGTGTCGTCAATTTGCAGATGCTCGAGGCCGGATGGTACAACCTGCACATTGCTACGGAGACCACACCGGCAACCCCCAGTGTGCAAACCGGAATAGACCCCAAGACCGTTCTTCAGCGTACAGGCGGAGATGCCCTGGCAGTATTCTCCCGCTCGTGGAGAACCCGCGAGAGAGAAGTGCGCATTCCCGTGCCGAAACAGGCGTGGAATGACTTTTCTATAGCACTGGATCCACGAAAGACCATTCCGGACTCCGTCCAGATCACCCCGAAAATGAGCTATATTTCAACCGCTGAATTCCCCGTTGAACTGCCGGGCTTTGAATCCGAGCCGGTGTACTACAGGCATTGGCGTGATGAAGCGGTGCAGGGAATTCTCGAAGCGAACGCCTGGAAGCGCCCGATCTATTTTAGCTCGACCGTTGATCTCGATATGCTTGACGGGTTTAGTGAGTACCTGTGCATGGAGGGGCTGGCACTCAGGATTGTACCGTTCGTTGTGCCTGAAGCCCGGCGGGTTATGGCAGATGGTTCGCAGGTCTTCTTCACGACCACGGTATCAAGTTATACGCAAGGCGTGAAGAGAAACATCTTCAAGAGGGCTGCGTCTAACTCGCACCGGTCAGGATACGAAACCGTGAAGGGGATCGTGGATAATTACAGGAATGGGTACATCCGGCTTGCACGCTATCTGATCGATATACGCAAGGAAGAGCAGGCAGGGGCCGCAGTGCTTGATACGATGCGTACAATATTCCCGGAAAACCCCTATTTTATGGATTACCGATATGCATTCGATGTTGGAATGTTGTACCTGCGAGCCGGGGCAGTAGATCGGTATCAAGAGATGATGACAATCGTCGAAGATCAGTGTCTCGCTTCCATCGACCGCAATCCATATCAGATTGAGTCTGTGTATAGCCCATACCGCTATCTTCTCGAGTATTATCAGCTTGAAAAAAGAACCGGGCAGATGCTCGCGATCGTCGATCGCATGATAGTAGTCGCACCGGAATCGGAAGACCTTCTCTCCCTGCGAGCCGAATTGGATTCTGCTCTGACACAGAGATCGTTCGTAAATTGATTGTTGTATTGATAGCTTAAACGTATAGACAAGTATGCAAACAGAAAACCAATTCAATTTCACACTGCTGCACAGGATTTCGGCAGGTATCGTATTTGTTTTCTCCTCGATCATCTTCCTGATGACCGTCGCTCCGACGCTGTCATTTTGGGATTGCGGAGAATTCATCACATCGGCGGTAACGCTCGGAATTCCGCACCCGCCGGGTGCGCCGTTCTTCCAGCTTGTGGGCCGTTTCTTCTCGCTGCTTCCCGTTGGCGACGATCTCGGTTACCGTGTGAATCTCATCTCCACGTTTTCCAGCTCGCTGACTGTGCTGTTTGTGTACCTGTCTTCCATGCGGCTTTTCCGGATGTGGCAGGGTGAGCCGAAAGAGATGATGCAGGGCCTCGTGATGATTATCGCAGCCGCTGCCGGCGCTCTGACGCTTTCGTTTTCCGATACGTTCTGGTTCAACGCCGGTGAAGCCGAAGTGTACGGCATCGGCATGTTCTTTATCTCTATCGTCGTGTGGTTGGCGCTGGAATGGTATGCAAAGGTCGGCGTTCTGAAGCGCGAACGGACCTTGCTGCTTATCGCCTATCTTATGGGCTTGAGTATCGGCGTTCACTTGCTCTCATTGTTGGCGCTGTTCTTTGTGTTTGTACTTGTCTACTTCCGCGATCGCGACGACAAGAACATCACACCGAAGACCATCGGAATCTTTGCCGCTGCTGCCGCGATTGGGTTTGCGGTGATCTATCCCGGTATCGTGAAGTACATTCCCCAGTTGCTCTCGACCTCTGTCGGGCGAATCGTGCTTTTGCTGGTTATAGGCGGAGCGATCTTTATCGTCGCATACAAAATGCTCCATGTACAGTTTCGGATGGCAATTCTCGCGACATTGCTCATTGTGCTTGGGTATTCCACATACTCCCTCGTCATCATCCGCTCGAATCAGGACCCTGCACTGAACGAAAACGATCCGTCCACGTTCCCAGCGCTCTATAGCTACTTGAATCGCGATCAATATGGCTCGTATCCTCTGCTCAGGGGCTACAATTTCAACGATGCGACAGGCCGAATCGATTTCAACGCAAACGATTTGTTCCCACGCCGCTGGAATCCGGATAACACTTCTGCATACGCGAATTACGACTCCGATCTGGAATACTTCATGAGTTTTCAGTTGGGGCATATCTACTACCGCTATTTCATGTGGAATTTCGTTGGAAGAGCTGGCGACAGGCAGGACGCACCGTGGGTGCTGTTCGACGTGCCGGATACCTCGCCCGATGCGGTAGCTGCGATGGAAGAGCCGGAGGAGCGGTGGGCTGAAAGCCTGGGCTATCCGAACCGCTACTACGCGATTCCGCTCATACTTGGTTTGTTAGGCCTGTACTATCACTTCAGACGGGATAGGAAAACGTGGATCGCTACCGCGCTCCTGTTCTTCATGACTGGGGTTGGACTGGTGATATACTTCAATATGGCGGAACCGCAGGTACGAGAGCGCGATTACTTCTTCGTGGGCTCGTTCTACGTGTTCGCTATGTGGGTCGGCATAGGTATATATGCTGCTGCCGATTATGCACGAAAAGCATTGAAGGAAAATCAAGCGGCTGCTGTCGGTGTTACGGCGTTGCTACTGCTGCTTGTACCCGGTAACATGCTTTTCACGAATTACCAGACGCATAACCGCCACTATAACTATGTCGCGTTCGATTACGCATACAATCTCCTTCAATCTTGCGATCAGGATGCTATCCTGTTCACCGGGGGAGATAACGATACTTTCCCCTTATGGTACCTGCAATATGTTGCTGGGGTGCGGAGGGATATCCGCTTGGTGAACCTCAGCCTCTTGAATACTCCATGGTATGCGAAACAGCTCATTGAAGAGCAACCATACGGGGCGAAAACCGTCGGCCTCGGGCTATCGGCCATGGAGATCGAAAATCTCCGGCCGCAACCCTGGGAAACGAATACCTATACGGTGAATATCGATCCGAACAAGTTTTTCTGGTCAAGTCTGGAAGGTATGGACTACGCAGAATCACTGATCGATAGAGACTCACTGCCGAGCAAAATTCAGTGGACGATTGAGCCGACATTCACCGATCCTGCAGGGAACCGTGGTATCAGGAACCAGGATATTCTCATCATCCGGATCATCGAGAATAACTTCGGAGACCGTCCGATTTACTTTGCGCTTTCAACCTCCCCGAACGACCGCATCGGATTGGATGAATATCTTGTCGTCGAAGGTCTTGCGTACCGCCTCACGCCGGTGAAGTTCCCATTCCGCGGGGATCGCTATTACGCGAACGTGAACATCCCCGAGACGATGAAGTACGTGATGAACTCCGCATCCAAGCCTGACAGCAACCGCGCGAAAGGGTTCATGTTCCGTGAACTGAACAATCCGAAGGTGCTGCTCGATGAAGCCAGCGCGAGGATGGTCATGAGCTACAGGTTCCTCTTTATCGGCTTGGGGCAGGTGATGCAGCAGGAAGGCTATTCCGACCGCGAGGTGCAAGAGGTGCTCGAACGCATGGAATACCTAATGCCGAAAGAACTCCACGATATCGATATGACGCTCAAGACTGATCTGGTGACATCCGTCTATGCTGAAATCGGATACACCGAAGGCGTCAAGAAGTATGCGGACGAATTGGAAGCATTCTACCTGAAGATCATAGAAACCGATCTTGCCGGCCGGAATGCACCGCGTTCACCGTTCCATGTGCTGCTTACAATCTATGAAGCGCTTGGCGAGTACGATAAGGGCCTGAATGTCTTGAACCGTTTCAAGCAAGCCTACCCCAACGATCCGGGCGTTCAGCAGCGTCTGCAGCAATGGAATGCACAATTCGGCAAAACGGAAAGTTCAGCAAGTCAACAAGAGTTGCCTGTTCAATAAATGACGATCACGAAAAGTACCGTACTCCTCGCGTTTCTCCTCGGCGTGTTTTCGCCTTGGAGATCTGCGAGTGCGGATGATGATTTTAGCGTTACGAACGTCCGCCATATCGACCTGACCGCAAAGGGTTTGCGCGGCACGATTATACACGCGTCTCTCTCAGGGAGCGGAGAGTATATCTCTATCGAGACCCGCTCTGGAAATGAGAGACATCTTTATGTGTACGATGTTCAAAACGCACATCTGTTGCGGGTCGATCCACGCTCCGAGATCACGGGATACGATACGTGGGAGGCCAGCCCCGTGGCGGCGCTGTATCCCCGTTTTGATGGAGAGGCGAGTTGGTATCCTTCAGAAGAAAGAGTCGGCGAGTGGCTGGTGTTCGCCAGCAATGGAATCGATAACCAGAAGGATCTCTTCCTCTACCGCGCGCGCGATGCAGCATTCGTCAGGGTGACGAATACGGACTTCGACGAAGAAACGCCCGCATGGTCGGTGAACGGGGATGAACTCGCGTACCTGGTGCACAGCTCCGTGGATGAACTGTATACTGTTAGCGGTATACGTTCTATGTTCGGTGAAATTCAGAAGCTCCAAATGAGCTATGAAAACATTCCAAACCTCGCCGATATCTACAGCAAAGAGATCTTCGATGGTACTCGCCAGCTTCACTACTCGACGCCGCAGAGTATCGTCGATTATGCATGGGTTACGGGCGGGAGTATTGCGCTCCTACAGGCCGACGCCGACGACACAACGGCGGTTCGCCTGTACTACTTGCGCGACTCGGGTAAATCGAAATTCATCTCAGAGCAGCCGTTAGCGGAGGAGGTTCGCACTGCCATGCTCGGCGAAGGCGTCTTGACCCTGAAACCGAATGCTGAACCGCAAGCGGAGAGGATAACATGGCTGGGCACAACCTTCGCGCAAGAATCATTCGATCGGAGTATCCCGAGAGAAGGACTCATCGGTTCGGTTATCCAGGGGGACGGACTGATCGCGAACCCTCTCGTGCTAAGTAGATACCGCATGCTCATGCCCGTAAGAGGCGAGCGCAGCGATTTTCTCACCTATCGAATCTATACAAAGGGAAGAATACGGGATAGGAACACCGGCGTTGAAGTGAACGGAGAAATACGTGCCCTCGATGTCAACGCCGTTGAGGTCGGTGAAAGATCCTCATTCAAGGTTTGCGGAGCATACGAACGAGATCGAAGCTCCGGTATCTTTTTATGCGATTTTGTGTACTTCGTTGCCGAAGAAGACGAACCTCTCTTCAAGGAAAACAAGTTTGTCGATGTCGGTTTACAGGCACACTTCTCGAAGTTTACCGGCGATGTCGTGCCGGGAGATTTTCTTCCTGGATTCGGACTATGGGCTGAGATCCAGTTTACAGGTGGACTGGCGAATTTTTCCACTGGTGCGAAACTGGGGTATGCACCGTTAGGCGGTTCAAGAAACGACGATGTGAGTTTCGAACACTACTTTTGGGCTGCTAGTGCATACATCAAGTATACGTACCAGATGATGTACGAATTCCAGCCGTACGCATCGCTAGGGGTTGGCTTGGCGGCATCGAATTCCATTCAGTTCGAGCCCGATGAACCGCGGAAGCGGCTCACACCGTTCTATTTCGATCTCACGGCTGGCGGTGCCTTCACAATCGACCCGAGAACGAGCGTCCATGTCATCGCCTCGTTTGTGAAGCTGAGCGAAGATATCGACCGTCTGGCTAAAGAACCAAAGACCGACTCCTACCTGCTCATTGGTGTCGGATTCAGCTATACCTTACTGTTTTAGTGATAGATCAATGCCACGTACACTCATAACCGGCGGCGCCGGTTTTCTTGGAAGCCACCTTTGCGATAAAATGCTCAATGAAGGGCACGAGGTTATCTGCATGGATAATCTCATTACCGGCGATATGGATAATATCGCTCACCTCATGGGGAAGGATGGATTCAGCTTCGTCAAACAAGACGTTACCGAATATATCTATGTGGCAGGTCCGGTGGACTTCATCCTCCATTTTGCATCGCCTGCAAGCCCTATCGATTACCTGAAGCTTCCCATCCAGACGCTCAAAGTAGGATCGCTCGGGACTCACAAGACGCTCGGACTCGCCAAGGCCAAAGGCGCACGCTTTCTCCTGGCATCGACCTCGGAGGTGTATGGCGATCCGGAGATCCATCCGCAGGTAGAGACATACTGGGGAAATGTGAATCCGACTGGTCCCCGCGGCGTCTACGACGAGGCAAAACGGTTCGCTGAGGCCATGACTATCGCATACAGAACCTACCACGGTGTTGAAACCCGCATCGTGCGCATATTCAACACCTACGGTGAAAGAATGCGGGTGAACGACGGTCGCGCGATACCTGCCTTCATGAGTCAGGCGCTGCGCGGCGAAGATTTGACCGTATTCGGCGACGGCAAACAAACACGAAGCGTCTGCTATGTATCCGATCTTGTCGATGGGATATTTCGGCTGCTGCTTTCCGATTATCACGACCCCGTGAACGTCGGAAACCCCGATGAGCTCAATATGCTCGAGCTTGCCGAGGAAGTGCTTGCCATAACAGGGAGTTCAAGCAAGATCATTCACAAGGAACTTCCAAAGGATGATCCCAAGGTCCGCCAGCCTGATATTACCCTCGCGAAGACTGTCCTTGGCTGGGAGCCCAAGGTGGACCGAAGCGAAGGCCTGAGGAGAACCGCGATCTACTTCCGCGAAAAACTGGGCCTGTAAAGCGAGACAATCCCTTCAATCATTCTGTAACTCCAACCTTAGAATATATTCTCTTTCGCAGGTAAGTGTCAGCACTGGGCAGATTCGTCGTCGTGGAATAGCCATGGATACGTAACCGTCTGGTTCATCATAGTGTCTTATTAACAGCGATACCTAAATGGAGGATTCTATTGCGGTTGGAAGGTATCGTACGGGTGAGCTATATTCTTGGCTGTACATTCATATAGCGAAACTTATCCAGCATTCTACACGCGTCCATGAGCCAAACCAACGACATAAAGCAGGAAGTCTCCGCAGTTTACGATGAACGTGCAGAGCGTTACGGCAACCTTACCTGGGTCGAAAGGGACGGCACCATCCGTCTCCCAGAAAAGAATTCCGGCTATTACTTCGTGAACAAGAAGGTGCGTTACGCACTCGAAATGTCCGCCGCATCGAAAGACCACCGGCTCCTCGAAGTCGGCTGCAGCTATGGGCAGATGACCGGCCTCCTCTCGAAGGAGTTTTCGCACGTCACTGCGCTGGATATGTCGAAACCCGCGTTGGATGTAGTAGAGCGGAAGTTCAAAGAGTATGGAATTTCAAACGTCGACTTTGTCGAAGACGACGCAGAAGTGCTCGCGAGCGTAGAGGACGGCAGTTACGACCGTGTCTATTCTTTCTCCGCGATTCGGTACTGCTCAGATGTGCAGGCAGCCGTGCATCAGGCCTATCGCGCATTGAAGAATGGCGGCATCGCCGTTATCGATTTCCCGAACCGCCTTTCGCCCTGGCACATTATCTTCAAGAAATCACTCGGCATCAAGACCCACGTAAATGATCATCTTTTTACACGCGCAGAAGTCAGGGAAATGTTTGAAAAGGCGGGATTCAAGAGTATTGAACTCAAGAACATTCTCTTTCTTCCGCGTTCAGTGCCGAACAAAGCATTTCCATTTTTCAAGATTGCGAACGGTATTCTCGAACGGATTCCGCTGCTCAATCGTCTCTCCGGAGTTATTATGGTAAAGGGGCAAAAGCATGAGGAGAGCAAAAGTCCTATGGACGCCGCATCCGTATAAAGCGGGATTCTCGATTACGGACGATACGGATCGAGCGACATATCAACAAGTAAAAATTGTCTACGACCACCTCCGCGACATTGGGTTTCCGGTGACGAAGACGGTGTGGTCGTTCGAGCCTCAGGAGCCCTGCGGCGTACCCCCAATGCACGAAGAACGCGAGGAAACGGCGCTTCTCGTCCATGACGAGTACTTTCAATACTGCAAGCAGCTAGCATCGGAAGGCTTCGAGATATGCTCCCATGGAGCGTCCGGCGGGAACAACCCGAGGGAGTTCACGCTCGAGTCGCTCGAGCTTTTGCAGCAGGAATTCGGCCAGACGGACACCTACATTCAGCACTCAAAAAACGCATGCAATCTCTACTATGAAGAGAAGGTAGCCAACGATCCGGTCTTCCGGTTTCTGTTGAAGCTCTACTCGCGCAATAAGTGCTTCGGGGAGGTAGAAGGAAGTAAATACTTCTGGGGTGATGTTTGCCGCGAGAGGATAAAGCAGATCCGGCTGTTCCGCACACGGAATACCAACACCCTTGCCGTCAATCCATCAATGCCGTATTACGATGCGAACAAACCTTACGTGCGCAGTTGGTTTGCTGCAACGAGGAGAGCTTTCGCGGATTGCGCGACGAGCGATGCAATCGACAAGCTGAAGCGCGAGAACGGCCTTACTGTGCTGTACCAGTATCTTAGAAGCTATGCCGACCTGGATACGAACCGGGTGACCGATGAGTTCCATCAAGGCACAAAGCGGCTTGTGGATGACGGAGAAATCTGGCTCGCACCTGTTCGGGATACATTGGATCGCCTCCGTGCCATGCAGGGACTGTTCGTCGTGTATAGAGGATTAAACGCTTGGCTCGTCAACACAGGCGACGACATCGAAAAACTCCAGATGGTCATTCCTGAGGGCGTAGAAATTGACTCCAGACATGTAGGATTACACCGCGCCGGAGATATCGTCGTTGTCAAGTCTGTGCCGGGCGGGAAGATCTCGCAGCTGGAGTTCTCCAAACCGCTTCGCTGGGAAGGCAGGGCCGTCCAGTTAGGAAAGAAGCGAAAGGCAATCTGCGATTTTGGGTTCGGGAAAATTTACGTCAATCTCGCTACGCGTGGATGGGACACAGGGAATACCTTCGTCCCGCCCGGCGAATACAAATTGGAATTCAATCGCGGTTTGCGAGATATCCAGCCGCTTTCAAAGGCATCGTTTATTGAAGAGTACCGCATGATTCTGCACCAGATGTGGATTATCATGCGGCAGATATTATTTCGGGGCCGGTCGCTTAGCACGAAGAAGTATGTCAACCGGCAGATCGACGATCAACTCATCCATGTCGGGTGGTAGAGGGTCGTGAAACCGAAGGATGTATCTTATAAGCCGGGAGTTGTGCAGTGGTTGCAGGCTGGCGATCCGGCTATACGCTGGCAGGTTATGAGAGACATCCTGGGAGAGCCAAAGGCAGCGTATGAACCTGTCCGCACTATGATTGCAACCTCCGGCTGGGGCGCTCGTTTCCTAGCGCTGCAAGATGAAACGGGTACCTGGGCGAACGGCCTCTATGGTCCAAAGTGGACGTCGACAACGTACACAATGCTGCAACTGAGGCGGCTCGGCTTGGCGCAGGATAACCGGCAGGCAAAAAGCGCTTGTGAACTGCTCCTCAGCAAGGGCTTATACACCGACGGGGGAATCAACTATTTCAAATCGTTTAGTCACAGCGAGACTTGCGTTACGGCAATGGTGCTTTCCCTTGTTGCGTACTTCAGGCACTGGCTTTCGGATGCAAGGCCGCTGGTTGATTATCTCCTGCAGCAGCAGATGAACGACGGCGGCTGGAACTGCGATTCGTACAACGGAGCTACACATAGTTCCTTCCACACCACGATCTCTGCACTCGAGGGATTGCGCGAATGGGAAAGAGCCACCACCTATAGGCGAAATGAAATCCAGCAGAGCCGCAGCCGCGCGGTGGAGTTTCTGCTCGTGCACCGCCTGTGTAAATCGCATCGGACAGGGGAGGTGTTCGATCCTAAAATGACGAGGCTTTCTTTCCCGCCTCGATGGAAATACGATATTCTTCGCGTTCTTGATTTCTTCGCCGAATGCAACATTGCATACGATGAGAGGATGAGCGATGCGTTTGCACTCATCCGGAAAAAGGAAGATGCCAAGGGCCGTTTGCCGCTGCAGCAGAAGTACTCCGGGCGGATATGGTTCGATATGGAGGAAGTCGGCAAGCCGAGCCGCTGGAACACCTTACGATGGCTCCGTGTCAAGAGGCGATATACCGGTGCGCTTCGATAAACCTTCATCCGCTTCTCCGTGTTATCAGGGTATGTACTACGGAGACTCACCCTATGAGCAATAATTACGAAAGGACATTGGTCTGGCTGCGCCGCGACCTTCGTCTCTACGATAACCGTGCCTTGGCCGAAGCAGCAAGCCGGAGCGAATCCATTGCTATTTGCTTCGTCTTCGATACGAACATCATCGATAAGCTTCATGATAAAGACGACCGCCGACTCACGTTCATTCACGACTCGTTGGCGGAACTCGATGCAGCGCTGCGGAAACGCGGCTCTCAACTCATCGTTCGGCATGGCGACCCTGCCGATGAGATCCCGGCATTGGCAAAGGCTATCGGCGCAGAAGCGGTGCTTACGAACCACGACTACGACCGGTATCCGAAAGAACGCGATGCCGAGGTTCGTAAGCGGTTGGAAGAGGAAGGGAGAACCCTGCATACCTGTAAGGACCAGGTGGTGTTCGAACGCGACGAGATTCTGAACAACGCTGGCGAGCCGTATAAAGTGTTTACACCTTACAAGAAAGCATGGCTTGCCCGTCTTCGAGAAACAGATTTCGCGGAGCTTGGTGAGAGCAAGGTTGATCTCAGTGGCATAGCTCCTGCAGAAGAGCTTGCCGCTCATTCGCACAGTTGGCAGCTTGAGGATTTGGGATTCACGCGGGGAAATTTATGGCTGAAAGCCGGGCAGAGCGCAGGCCGGGAAAGGCTCTGCGATTTTCTCGGTACCATCGACCGGTATAAGGATGAGCGCGACTTTCCCGCCAAGGATGCGACCTCTGGCCTTTCGGTGCATTTGCGGTTTGGGACTGTCTCCATCAGGGAGTGCTTCCGTGAGGCGATGAAACACGAGAGCAAAGGCAGGGAGACGTGGGTGAGCGAACTGATCTGGCGGGAGTTTTACCAGATGATTCTGGATAGATTTCCGCACGTGCGGGACGAGGCGTTCAAACAGGAGTATAACGAGTTGGAGTGGGAAGGCGGCGAGGATCGCTTTGCCGCGTGGTGCGAAGGACGAACCGGCTACCCGCTCGTCGATGCCGCGATGCGGCATTTTAACGCTACCGGTTGGATGCATAACCGCCTCCGCATGGTGACGGCAATGTTCCTTGCGAAAGATCTGCTGGTAGACTGGCGCAGGGGCGAACGATACTTTGCCCGGTACCTGCTGGACTACGATTTTGCATCGAACAACGGCGGATGGCAATGGTGCGCTTCAACCGGTGTGGATGCACAGCCGTATTTCCGTGTGTTCAACCCCGTTCTACAGAGCAAAAAATTCGATCCCGATGGGACGTACATCCGAGAGCATGTGCCCGAGATTCAGGGATTCGAGAAAGCTCTTATACACTGGCCGCACGATGCCGGCGAAATGGAGCAGGAAATGGCGAAGTGCAGCTTGGGAAAGGAATACCCTCACCCGATAGTCGATCACTTCGAGCAGAAAGAAAAAGCAATTGCGATGTTCAAGAGGGAGTGAACTCTCTACGATAAATGACGAATTCCTCGTAATTTACGGTAGTGGCTGTTTCATTCTTTCTGGAGCCGACATGAACCTGCAAATCCGCGACCAGTTCCTCAAGATGTGGGAACACTATTTCCCTGGCGCCGACCTTCCACTTGTCTTTATGTACACCGATGAAGAACTCCCGGAGCAAGAACTCGGGGAGATGTGCGGGGATCACTGTATGATTTCCGAACTCAACAGCGCATTGCAGGGAAAGACGCTGCAACTCGGGAAAGCGAATATCCGCTGTGCCGGCGGGAGGCGCTACTCAGGATTTTCCTCCTGGCTGCGCCCGGATTTCAGGAACTTCCTCAGTCATGGCTCCACCTTGAAGGATGGCGAACGCTACAAAAAAGAGCCCGATCTTGTAGACGAAGTGCTGGAGTATTACCCACCTTTCGAAGCCCCGGGTAAAAACCTCGTGTGCAAACGTTGGGATACGCTCGACGAGGGCGACGATCCCAAGATCGTTTGTTTCCTGGCAACCCCCGATGTGCTTTCCGGTCTGTTTACGCTCGCGAACTACGACTCTCACGATATCAACGCAGTTGTAGCGCCGTTCGGCTCGGGGTGTGCCTCGATTCTCTATCAACCGCTGCGCGAGTCACAGAGTAAGCGTCCGAGAGCGGTTCTCGGTATGTTCGATGTCTCTGCACGGCCAAGCGTACCGCCCAACACGCTGAGCTTTTCGGTTCCTTTCGAGCGCTTCATCGAAATGCTTGAAAACTTCGAGGATAGCTTCCTCATCACAGATAGTTGGAACAGCGTCCGTTCGCGCTTATCCAAATAGCCAGCCGTACATGTTTTGCGTTGAAGCATTGCAGGATGCAGGACGTTCTGCACGCTTCCGCCTCTTGCTGATATAATTGATGTATCTACCCATACGATGGACACCATGAAATCTTCTCTCAAGTATTTCCTGCTATGTTGTTGCCTGCTCGCTCTAGCCGGGCAGTATGCAGCGGCACAGGACGACTACGCTACTCTTATTTCCGATGCAACATCGGACGATTACCCCGATGCTGATATCGTTGTGCTCTTCGACAGCATGGAAGTCGACGTTCAGAAATCCGGATTGAGCTACGTTACCATGCATAAGCTCACCAAAATCCTGACGCCCAAAGGCGCGTTGGAAAATCGCACCGTGATTTACGGCTACGATCCTCTTTCCGCTGCAGTCGATGTGCGTTTGGTACGTATCCACCGGAAAGACGGTACCGTCGAGACACTCCCCGAAAGCCGGGTGTACGACTATCCAGCACCTGCACGCGCGATATACTGGGGCGCACGCGAAAAAGCCATCGAGATCGGAAGACTGGATCCCGGCGATGCAGTGGAAACAGTCGCATTCCGGAAAGGATTTACCTACGCACTGCTGGCTGAAAGCGAGATCGACGATGAGATGTTCATTCCACCGATGAAGGGGCATTTCTACGATATCGTAGAGTTCTGGTCTCCGGTACCCGTCAAAGAGAAGGTCTACCGCGTGTTCCTCCCGGAATCAATGAAGCTTCAGTATGAAGTGTACAGCGGCGGCCTGCTTTCCTACGTCCACTACCCCCCGGAGAAGACGAACCGGTATACTGTCGATGTCAATCCACAGGCAAAAACAATGGATACGCCAGAGGATGATATTCATCCTACATCCACGATCGTGACGAAGCCCGGAAAGATTACCTACTGCTGGTACAAGCGCGATATTGAACCGTTCAAGGGTGAAAAGAATATGGTATCTCATTCCAATGTTGCACCGAAGCTCCTGCTCAGCACCTCGCCCGACTGGTATGCAAAAGCAGTGTGGTTCCATGGCGTGAACGAAGATTATCAGAGCTTCGCGGTGACACCCGAGGTGAAAGCAAAGGTAGATGAACTGCTCAAGGGTGTGACCGATGAGATGGAGAAAATCTCGATACTGACGCACTGGGCAGCCGAAAACATCCGCTATTCCGGTATCTCCATGGGCGAAGGGGAAGGGTATACCCTCCACACAGGGGAGATGACGTTTGCCGATAGATGCGGTGTGTGCAAAGATAAAGCGAGCATGCTCATCACGATGCTGCGTGCGGCTGGATTCGAGTCTTACCCTGCAATGACAATGGCCGGCTCACGGATTGATCGCATACCCGCCGATCAGTTTAACCACAGTGTGACTGTTGTTCGGCGCAGTAATGGTAACTGGATGCTTCTGGACCCGACATGGGTACCGGGCGTTCGCGAACTTTGGTCCAGCGCAGAGCAGCAGCAAGGCTACCTGATGGGCGTACCGGGCGGTTCCGATCTGATGTACACGCCTGTTTCCCCATCGGAAAACCACTATTGGAAGCTGACGGGCGAAAGCACACTTGCAGCCGACGGCATGTTGACCGGTGAGTTTACGCTGGAAGCGGAAGGGCAGTCCGATGCAACGATACGGCGCCTTTTCAATCGCTCGTACCGCAGCGCGATGGAGGAATATCTTCCCGAGGTACTGTATCGGATCTCGCCGAAAGCGGAAATCCTCGATCACGAGATCTGGGAACCGTACGATATTTCGAAGCCGATGCGCATCTGGGTACGGTACCGTATTCCGGCGTATGCAGCAGTCGGTGGTGATAGGGCCCAGTTCACACCGCTTCTCGCGCGCAACCTCTTCAGCCATTCATATATGACCCCGGAGTTCGGCACGGACACCTCGCTCACCGAAAGGAGCTACGGTTTCAGGATGCGGTGCTCCAAGCTTGTGGAGATCAACGAGAAAGTTGTGCTGCCGCCCGGTATGAAAGTCATCGCCGCACCGGAAACCCGGCAGGTAGATGGTGAATGGTCTACTTTGGATGCCTCCTACAGTCAAACGGGAAATATGCTGACATTCAAACTCGTGCACGACATGAAGAAACGCGTGTATGAGGCTGAGGATTGGCAGGACTTCCGTGCTGCTCTTGTCGGGCGCATGCAGTTCACAGAATCACCCGTAACGTTGCAGCGGTAGGAGGAACCCATGAAGATCAGAACACACGTCGCAATCCTTATCGCTGTTGTCATACTTTCGGCGTCTGCCGTCGCACAGCAGAACCCGCAAGCCGATGCTGAATATCTCAACATGCGCTACGAGTACACATTGAGCCGGGACGGCTCAGTAACAATGACCTACAGTCATGCTCTAAAGCTGTATACAGGCTTCGCATTCACGCGCCAGTATGGTGAAACGTTTATCGTCTATAATCCGGAATGGCAGAGTCTGGAGGTCACCAAATCCACGACCGAAATGGCAGACGGGTCCATGGTAGAATCTCCGGCCAATGCATTCAACGAAGTGCTTCCGAGATTTGCGCATAATATCACACCGTACCTGCATCTTCGCGAAATGGTCGTCACGCATACCGGCCTTGAACCGGATGCGACAATCAACCTGGAATACACGGTTACAACCAAGCCGGGCTTCATCCCCGGTCTGATGGATCGAGTGCTTCTGGCACAACGAAGCCCGGTTCGGACGGCGGAGGTCGTTGTTCGTGTACCGGAAGGCACACCTCTTCAGTACCAGTTACGCAATTATGGCGAGGCAGACCCGACGCAGAGCAAAGCCAACGGCTACGATGTGTACACCTGGATGCTGTCGGATATTCCGCTCGTTGCAGTGGAGGATCACCAGCCGTCGATGTGGGAATTCTGTCCGGTACTGGCCTTCAGTACGGCCAGTTTTGATGACATCGTGAAGCACGCTGCAGACCCGGCATCAGCCGACGAGATAACAGCGGTCATGGAACAGGGTGCGAAGGCCGCTGTGGAGGATGCAGCCGATGATATAGCGAAACTCTCCGCACTGCAAAAGTATCTGCATACACATGTCGCTACAATGGGCGGCGGTTTGGCGCATACGGGATACCTCCCGCAAACTGCAAAGCAAACGTTTGCGCGTGCCAGCGGTTCACCGCTCGATAAGGCAGTCCTCTTTGGCGCGCTCTGCAAAGCGGTCGGCGTCAAAGCAATCCCTGCATTGATCTCCGATTCACATGTTGGAGAAGGAGATCCCATCCCTTGTTTGGCTGAGTTCACACAAGCAGGAGTCCTCTATGAAGGCAAGGTCTTCGACGCATCCAGCGTGCAGCACACTCTGGCGGATGTTGATATAGACGGCCATGCATATCTCCCATTGCAGAGAGGCACTTCTCCTGTTATCTACCAGGCCGGGCGTCACAATGTCGTTACAAAGAGCGATTGGACGATTACCGGTACCGGCCTACTCACCGGGCGGACAGCGGTCGAAGCGGCTGGTGCACCAGGATCGGAACTCAATCCGGAAGCATTCGGCAAGACGGCAGTGCGTAGGCTCTCAAAGGCAGGTTGGGGAGTAAAAGCATCGCTGGAAGATGCAGAGATGCGCGACGACGTGACGGAGTGTGAAGTGAAATTGGAATCCAAGAGTCCGTACAGCGCGAACGGCGGTCTCGTCCAATTCGCGTTGCCAGAACTCGGCTACATTGATGCGCTGCATGTTCAAACGACAAGTGCGAAGCGTACTACGCCCACCAACTTGAAGATTGCTGTCGAGGAAGAGCACCTCATGACGCTCCATCTCCCCGAGGGTATGAAACCGCTTCGGCTGCCTGCAGAGGTTGAGCTGTCGAACTCAGTTGGTTCGGTGACGAGCAAGTTCATCGACCACATTTCTGATATTGAAATTATCCGCAGGATATCTGTCCCAGCGAGAGTTTCACCAGAAAACTACGGAGAGCTCAAGGCGTTGATTGATGTCTGGAACGACCCGCAACATCGCGGCTTTGTGCTGGAAGTTCAATAACAGCGCTGCTCCGGAAATGAAAACGCCCCTCGTTGAGGGGCGTTTTCGTATCAAGGATGGCACCACTAGCTTCTGTAAATACAAGGGGTTGCATACCATGCCAGATTGTTGTTTTCGTTGCGGTGATGATTTCGAGCGTATAGTTGTTATAGTATGTGTATCCAACTCTCACTCTATTGATACAACATGTACGAGCAATGAATTAATGAAGAGGTATGTATGAGTAATGTAAAGATTGACGGTGCGAAGAATGGGCCGCTGCTTGTCAAAGGAATGAAGACCATCCTGATGGCGGATGGAACCGAGAAAGAGGTGGAAGGGACAATCGCACTTTGCCGCTGTGGCGGTTCGGCGAATAAGCCTTTCTGCGACGGGACGCATTCAAAAAACGGTTTCAGCTCAGAACGCGAAACCGACCGCAGCAATGACCGCTGGCGCGACTACGAGGGGAAGGAAATCATGGTGCACGATAACCGCACTATTTGCTCGCATGCAGAAGAGTGCCTGAAGAACTCGCCGTCGGTGTTCAAGGCCAAGGAGAAGCCGTGGATCGTGCCGGATGCTGCATCTCGCGATGAGATCATCGCGACCGTAAAGAAATGCCCCTCGGGTGCGCTGAGTTATACCGTGGATGGTAAGCTGTATGATAAATTCAGCAATTGGACCGGCATCGAAGTAACAGCCGATGGACCGTACCACGTTGAAGGAGCAGTAGAAATTGAAGACCCGACCGGCATGACACCCCCGAACCAGGATCACTACGCACTCTGCCGCTGCGGCGCTTCAAAGAACAAGCCGTTCTGCGATGGCGAGCATGCAAATGCAGGGTTTAAGGATCCCGGAGTGTGGGAATAAACCGCAACCAGATATGACGCTAACAGGCAGGCCTCTTGGTCTGCCTGTTTTGTTTACTCCGTTTCGATGCTGCCGAGCTTCTCCAGCAGCGATTCAAGCGGCGGGAGTCCGTATCCCTCATCGTAGAACCACTCTACCTTCCCGTTTTCATCAAGCAGAATGACCCGTGCGTTGTTGGGATTCTCTGTTCCGGTCCACTCCGCAAGCGTTGAACCGCCGCTCCCGTAGACGGTAATCACATCCGACCAGGATTGGCTGGGTATACCGCTTCTCATGCCCTCGTCTATGCTTCCTTTGAAGAGTGCGGGGATCATTCCCGGGATCGTGGGGATCTCATAGACTGGCGGAAGGTCAAGATCGGCCGTGAAGAAACCGATGCCCCACCGGTCTACATCGAACTGTGTTTTTTGTTTGTATGCAACGATCAGAATGACGCGCTGTCCTTCGAAGGCGTCCGGAAGGACGTACTCCTCGTCCGCTAGCGATTTCCCCTCCACACGCGGGAAGCGTTCGCCGATCGGGGCGCGGTTCGGTATGGTTGAGCCGCAGGAAGCGAGGAGAAGCAAAAGTGGCAGCAGTAGGAGTACGAAATGTTTCATGGTGTTTACCGTGTGTACGAGGGCAGACATATTCCGCAGCCGTGGGTCTTAAAAACTAACAGATTATGGTTTGAGCGGAGTTCCGGTATTGTCCGTGTCAATGCCGGATTCACAATAATGGAGTTTTGTTTGTATACCCGTATATCAACAAAAACGCCCCGGTCGGAACCGGGGTGTTTCAGCGTTTGTACACGCGCACGGACTCGAACCGTGGACCCGCTGATTAAGAGTCAGCTGCTCTACCAACTGAGCTACGCGTGCCCTACAATGTAATATTATGCCCGGATGTAGGCAAACACCGTAGGGCGAAAATCGCAGAAGCTTTGGTTTAACGGGCTAATTTCGAGAGGAGAATACCGTTCGCAACAGTTGGGAACCTTCCACCAAACGAAATGAGAAGGCTCGGTCGCAATGGTGGAGTGGTGAGGGCACCATACGTTGCTTACCAGACAAATCACGAAGTCGGACAAGTGTGCTTCGCTCATATCTGGAGGA